>CAYRNI010000101.1:0-8279 GCA_964425665.1 uncultured bacterium | reverse complement strand
CATTTCTTTACAATAAGGTATATGAAAGCAATGATTTTACTGAGCGTGTGGCACCAAATCAATTTATTATTTCTCATAAAAATCTTGTTGAAACAATATATAGGCTATACTACGATGAAAGCAAAAACAGGCCAAAAAGAGGTGCTACCGGTAGAAATGTCAGAGGAGGAGTGCGTCGATTTATAAGGGTAATCAGACAATTTGAACTCACCTATGATATATACTCAATGACGAGTCAACAAATTATTGACCTTTTGCCTCTTGAGTTCGACCCTTGGAAACCAAAAAGTATATCCCATAAAGGTGCTTGGGCGTGAACCTGAATTGAAAAAAGGCCGGGGCGGAGTATAACAGCGGACATATTGCTACGGTGCTTCGCCACCCCGCCCAAATTCGGAAAGGACGAACTTCTCATATCCGCAGCCCGTTATACGAAACAACATCCTTGCCCAATTTCCGCTCATTTCCCCCTAACTCCTCTCCCTCCAACAACAACGCCCGACTTTTCAGGGAAAATTTCGGCTTTGCAGATTAGAAAAGGCACACAGGGAACGACCCTATAGAAACAGTGCGAGATATAGCGGGTATTCGGAAATCTGGGTGGTGGATGTAGTGTAAAAAACTCTCTTAATGGAGAACCATCAAGAGAGTCTTTATTAAGGCTGATATAGTCGAATGTTTTATTTCACCGGGACATATCCCAATTCATCGACTATCTTTTGTCCTTCGGATGAGAAGACGAAATTTAGGAATTGCTTTGCCAGTCCAGTCGGTTCTCCATTTGTGTACATATAGAGCGGACGCACGATTGGGAATGTTCCTGATTTGGCGGTTTTCTTACTCGGCGTGACGCCGTTCACTTTGACAGCCTTTACTTTATTATTCAGGTATCCAAGCCCGACATACCCGATAGAGAACGGCGTTGACGATACGCTTGTCATCACGGCTTGATTCGATGCAACTTTGAGTGCGTCATCGCGGACGGAACCGCCGCCGAGAACTTTTTTCTTGAACACTTCATAAGTTCCCGATGAGACATCGCGCGATACGACAACAATTTTCTTTCGCGGACCGCCGACATCTTTCCAGTTGTTGATCTTTCCTGAATAAATATCGCTTATTTGCTCCAGCGAAAGTTCCGAAACCGGAACATCGGGATGAACGATAACAGCTATGCAGTCCCATGCGATAATGTGCTCGACCGGATTAATTCCCTTTGCACGAGCTTTAGTCAGCTCTTTCGATTTCATCGGTCGCGAAGCATCGGCGATGTCGCATGTTGCATCGAGTAACGCAGCGATTCCGACACCGGAACCTCCGCCTCTGACAGTTATATCGATGCTTGGATGCGAATCCATAAATGCTTCGGCACACGCCTGAGCGATTGGCAGAACTGTTGTCGAACCTGTTATCACAAGTTGGTCATCGGCTGATGCGATTCCGGAAACCAGCCCGATTATTGCAATCGCTGTAATAAGTTTTTTCATCATTTTACCTCCAATTTTTGTTTTCGTTGTTTTCAGACATTAGAACGGATTGCTCTTGAATTCCCATCTGAGCTGAACAATGAATTCATCAACTGGGTTAGCACCTTCGGCTTCCGGTATCTTGCGCTCCCAATTCACCTGAATTTGTGTTTCGGGTTTGCCCTTCTCGTTTTTTGAGATAAACCAGTTGAGACCGACTATCACCCTGCTGTGTGCGTCATCATCATTTTCGGTGTCCTTGTCCCAGTTGTCATAGCGTGCGAGAATCTGCAAATTTTTGCCGAGCATCACTGTCGGCATAATCATAAAGCCCTGCGATGTGGTCTCATCAACTTTTTGCATAAGAAATTCTCCCCATAGGTCGACGGGACCCATTGCGAAACGACCGACTCCAGCGGCTTTCATTATGCTCCAGCTTTTGGTCGTTTCGACACCGAGCGTATCTACGGTGGTTTCCTCGTCGTTCGTGAACTGTGCCGAACCGCCCAGTGTCAAGCCGGGGATAGGGATGAAGCGCACATTGCCGCCGAATGACGGGTATTTATCGATGTTGTCGCCGAACTTGCTGTAGCCCTCACCGTTATACAAACCGATATGATACTCGCCGAACCCGGATGGGATATATCCGGCGAGCGCAATGCCCGCATCCGCAGATGAAACGACTTTCTCCTTATCTTCCAGCGCCTTCTGGATTGTGGTGTAATTCCAATCATAGACTGTGCCAAAATAGTTTTTTATCACGCCCGCCTGAATTTTGGCATCCTTGAATGGCAAGTTCTTGAACTCCAGATACGCCGCCTTGATTTTCAATCCTGCACCTTTGGTATCCGTGTCCTTGTCGCTGGAATAGACATCGATATTGAATTTCGAGCCGATGCGGTCTGTGAACTGGTGCGTCCAGACGAAATATCCGCGCGCAACATCGAAACCGCTGTATTCGGTCTCACCGTCGCAGGTCTCGTAAGCGTAGCGAAACCATGTTTTCGCCTGAATCTGCGAACCCCCCGGCGCAAGACCCGCCCATACCGCACTCATAGCAAGCAGCACGAGTGCAATGGATGTGATAACAGACTTCATTCTCCCTCCTTTTGTGTGGGTTTGTTATTTTAGCCTCCACAAACTTACAGGAGTTCGTTTAAGAGAGTATTCAGATAAAATGAAAATTTGGTTAAGAAGAGTTATAGTGATGGCAGATTGATTGTGAACTTGCTTCCCTTTCCTGCTGTGCTTTCAACGAATATTTCGCCTTTGTGAAGAAGGACGATGTGCTTAACAATGGCGAGACCGAGTCCGGTTCCGCCGACCGCGTGAGAACGGGCTTTGTCAATCGTGTAGAACCGCTCGAATATATGCTCCAATTCGCTTTCGGGAATTCCGATGCCTGTATCGGCGACGCTCAATGCGATATTATTATCCTTTGCGGAAAGCTCTATTGTTATCTTCCCGCCGCGCTTATTGTATTTTATCGCATTGTCGATGAGGTTGCATATTGCGATTTCGAGAAGGCTGCGGTCGCCGCTGATGTTCGGGATGCTATCGGAAGCAATGAATTCGATTGTTAGTTCGTTTTCCTTCGCCTTTGGTATGAACAGCGGCAGAATTTCCCGCACCAATTCCGCAGGCTCGATTTTCTCCGCTGTGATTTTTTCCGCCTGTTCGATTCTCGACAGTGTCAGCAAATCTTTTACAAGTGCTATCATTCTGTCGGTGTGGCGCATTATAATAGCGACATATTTTCGCTGATTTTCCGTGAGCGGTTCGTTCTCCAGCGTCTCGGCGAAGCCTTTTATCAATGACAGCGGCGTGCACAGTTCGTGTGATACATTCGTAACAAAATCGGTTTTCGTCTGCTGGATTCGGTAATGCTCGGTGATATCGCGGATAACGATGAGCCGCTGGTTCAGAGCGGGGATTACGAGGAACTCCGCTTGAAAATGGCTGTCGCTCTGCTGGTATTCGATTTGCTCGATGTTTTCGTTCTGTATAATTTTCCGCAGTTCCGGTATCTTGACAATACCGAGTGCATCTTTGCCTTCTACTGCTGCGAATTCGATGCCGACGATTTTTTCCGCAGCCTCGTTCATCAATACAATGTGGTTGCCATCATCGAGCACAAGGACGCCATCTGCAAGCGTTTCCAAAATAACCAGTAGTTCCTGTTTCTGATGGTGAACCTCGTCGAACATCTTTTTTAGATTTCCCGCCATCCGATTTATCGAGTATTCGAGCGGAGCGAATTCATCGGACAATCGCACTTTGATGCGTGTCGAGAATTCGCCATCGGCGATTTTGGATGCCATCTCCGAGATTCTTTCGATTCGCCTATCGATGAGTTTTTTCGATAAATAGGTTACCACGACCATAACCATAAGCAATAGTGCTGCCCAGGGAATTATCCTTCTTGCGAGAGATTTGTTCAGCAGTGAAATCTTATCGAGCACCATACTCGCTCGAACGACGAGTATAGGTTCAAAATCTTGCCCCCCTGCAATTACGGCTCTATGAATCGTTGCAGAATAAACGCGGAACTGCTTTGTCGTCTTGCTATACCTAATACTGCTGCCATTTCCCGAATCGAGAGCGTCGATAATTTCCGGTCGGTCGGCGTGATTCTCCATCGTCGCCGGGTCTTTTTCCGTATCCGCGAGAACCGAACCATCCTGTGCGATAACTGTAAATCTGATGCCAGCCCTTTTTCCAAGTGCCTTCGCAAGCGAATCTAATTGCTGTGGCTGAACTGTATCGCCAATTGCGGTGGAAAATAGAATCGCTTCGCGCAAAAGCTCATCCTGAGCGGATTTCGACAACACATCGAAACCTGTATTCACCGCAACTACCACAACTGCGGTTATCGCCAGCAGCGATGCGAATGTGAGAATTAGAAACTGCTTTGTTAAAATCCCGATTTTCATTGGTCGACAATTCTGTATCCGATTCCCCGTATGGTTTGAATAATATTACCATAGTTTCCCAGCTTGCGGCGGATAGCGAGTATGTGGACATCCACCGTTCTATCCGTAACGAATAGCCTGTCATCGCCGAGCGATTCGAGGATTTGGTTCCGCGATAGCACACAACCCGCACGCCGCATAAGACATTCGAGGATTTTGAATTCCGTTGCGGTCAATTCGATTGGCTCTTTATCGACAAGGACGAGGAATTTGTCGCGGAAAAGTTCAACACCGGCGATGCGTAAATGTTTTTGGTCGTCCGAAACCTCTGTTCGTCGAAAAAGTGCCTTAATTCTCGCCATAAGTTCGCGTATAGAAAACGGTTTCGTTATGTAGTCGTCGGCGCCAAGTTCGAGACCCACCACAATATCCGCCTCGCTACTCTTGGCGGTGAGCATAATTATCGGAATATCCTTTGTGGAATCGTCCGCTCGGAGAATGCGGCAGACATCGAGTCCATCGGTGCCGGGAAGCATCAGGTCGAGGATGAGCATATCGAACGATGTCATCTGCACAGAATTGAGGAACTCATCGCCCGTGGCGTATAATCGAGCCTCATAGCCTTCGCGCTCGATGTGCAGGCGCAGTAATTCGCGCAAATCTTCCTCGTCCTCGACTATCGCTATTCGTTTCATTGCTTTTCTTCTAATAAGTTAGGGTGTTTAATATCATTTCCTGTTATAAAATATACGACATCCTCGGCGAGATTCATAGCTAAATCTCCAATACGCTCAAGATTGCGACTGATAAATATCAATCGGAGCGAACGCTCGATAGCTGTCGGGTCGCTTGCCATATAGGTGATTAGCTCGCGCATTATCTGCACATCGAGATTATCGACCAAATCATCCGATTTCAGAACTTCCCGCGCAAGATCGACCCGTTCCTGCAAGAATGCATCGAGCGAGTTTTTTATCATCGATGTTGCAATCTTAGCCATACGCGGAATGTCGATAAGCGGTTTCACAGGTCTGCGCGGAATGAGATATAAAGAGTGTTCGGCGATATTAACGGCGTGGTCTCCAATACGCTCGAGGTCCTTATTCGCCTTAATTATCGAAACGATTTTGCGCATATCGCCAGCCTTCGGGGCATAGAGTGTTATCAACTCGACAGCCTTCGCTTCGATATCTTTCTCTCTGCTGTTGCACTCAATTTCATCTGTTTCGATGACCTCGTATGCGAGTTTTTCATCCTTTTCGATGAGCGCTCGCACAGCCTTCTCGACCATTCGCTCGACCAGAGCGGACTGCTCCGCAAAAATGCGTAAAAATTCTTCGAGACCTTTCTGTAACATATATCCTCCTTATCCGAATTTTCCTGTCAGATACCGTTCTGTCAATTCCTTTTTGGGATTTGTAAAAATCTGTTTCGTCAGTCCGAAATCGATTAGCTTTCCGAGCATCAAGAATGCCGAGTATTCCGCGATTCTCGCCGCCTGCGCAACATTGTGTGTTACGATTATCACAGTGAATTTCCCTACGAATGTTTCTAACAACTGCTCGATTTTTGCGGCGGATACAGGGTCGAGTGCCGATGTCGGTTCATCGAGCAAAAGAATCTCCGGCTCGACCGCGAGCGCCCGCGCAATGCATAATCTTTGTTGCTGTCCGCCTGAAAGCTCGAATGCGTTAGTGTTCAGTCTATCGGCGACCTCGTCCCAGAGATTGACCGATTTCAGTGCGCACTCGATACGGTCATCGAGTTCAGTGCCCTTCGCAAGTTTGTGTATCCGAAGCCCATAAGCGACATTGTCGTATATCGATTTCGGGAACGGATTCGGCCGCTGGAACACCATACCGATTCGGCGCCGAAGCGAGTAGATATTTATTTCATTCGAGTAAATGTTATGACCGTCGAACAATATCCGACCTTTCGTTTTGACATTCGGAATCAAATCGTTCATTCGGTTAATTGCGCGAAGCAGAGTCGATTTCCCGCAGCCGGAAGGTCCCATTATAGCTGTTATCTTTTTCTCGGGGAAATGAAGCGAGATGTCCACGAGCGCTTGTTTATCGCCATAGAACAATGAAAAATCGCTGATTTCCACTATGCCCTTATTATTATTCACCACAATCTCCTTTTTCTATTTCGATAGCGAATGAAAATTCCTACTCCGCTGAGTGCAAGCACTAACAAAAGTAACACTAGTGCCGAGCCATAAGCGATTGGTAATTGCTTGTCGGGGTAAATCCCTTCGGTAACGAGGCCATATATGTGAAACGGCAGAGCCATTACCTCGCTGAACGGGCTTTTAGGGAGTTTTCGCGTATAAAATGTCGCGGCGGTGAACATAATCGGTGCGGTTTCTCCGACTGCACGACCCATCGCAAGAATCGCTCCCGTTACGATACCGGACACGGCACACGGCAGCACGACTTTCACCGTTGTTCGCCATCTCGTAGCACCGAGAGAAAACGATGCCTCACGGAAGGAATTCGGCACGGATTTCAGAGCTTCCTCCGACACAGAGATTATTATCGGCAGTGACATAATCCCAAGTGTGAGCGCTCCTGCGAGCACAGAAACGCCGAGTCCGAGCGCTTTGCAGAAAAATGCGAACCCGAATAATCCGAACACGATAGATGGCATTCCGGCGAGCGTGTTCACCCCTATTCTGATGAGTCGGGTCAGCTTGCCAGGGTGTGCGAATTCCGATAAATAAATTGCTGTCAGAACGCCGATAGGCATAGCGAACAGCATCGCACCGATGCCCAGCAGGAATGTCCCGATAAGCGCGGGGAAAATTCCACCTTCGGTCATCATTCGTTTAGGGGGCTGTGTTAGAAATTCCCACGACAATACCGGTATTCCCTTGCTGATGATAAAATAGAGCATTATTACAAGTATCGCGACGATTGCCAACGCGGTGAATCGCAGAGTCATAAAACCGATTTTCTGTGTGCGAAGCCTATGTTGTATCTGTTCTTTTTGCATACTTGCTTGCAATGAGGTTCGTTATCAAGGTTATAATAAAAAGCATAAATCCCACCGCGAAGAGAGCGTGGAAATGGACGCTGCCCACAGGAGTTTCGCCCATTTCCGCGGCGATGGTCGTAGTCATCGGTCTGACAGTATCAAATGGCGACAGCTTGATTTGTGCGGATCCACCGGCGACCATTAACACTGTCATCGTCTCGCCTATTGCGCGTCCGAAACTGAGCAGAACCGCCGCCCAGATACCGGATTTTGCCGCGGGAAGTATCACCTTTGTAAGCGCTTCCCATTTCGTCGAACCGAGAGCAAGAGCTCCTTCCCACAATGTTTTCGGAACTGCGGAAAGAGCATCCTCTGACACGCTGATAACGATGGGTATTGCCATTATCCCGAGCACGAATCCCGCCACGGCGGCGCACTGTCCAACCTGCAAGTGAAAGAGTTTCTGTGCGAATGGCGCGAGCAATGTCAGCCCAAGAAGTCCGTATACCACCGATGGTATGCTGCCGAGAAGTTCGATTGCAGGTTTGATAACCTCTCGCACCTTTGCCGGGGCGACGCCGTGAAGATATAGCGCAGTAGCAATTCCGAAAGGAAGAGAAAACAACATCGCGACAGCCGTTACGAGAAGCGAACCCCAGAGCAAAGGTAGTATTCCGAACATCGGAGGCTCATCCGCAGGACGCCATTTGTCCCCGAGAAGGAAATCGTTCAGCGAATATTCTCCAAAAAATGGTAGTGCGTTGAGAGCTAACATCGCCGTTATTGCTAACAGAAACAATATGGATAAAGTTGCGATTATGCCGAGTATATATCTTACCATAAAACGATATTTATAAATTCAATCTTAAGGGAATATTAAGGTTATATTAAAATATGATTAATTGCGATGGAGATAACCATC
>CAYRNI010000100.1:0-8344 GCA_964425665.1 uncultured bacterium | reverse complement strand
AAGAAGGGATTTTCGACAAAATGCGCCGGCAGTGTCGCCGAGGCTGTCGAGATATTCGAGCGGGAGGGTTTCGACACAGCCGTTTTGGATTTGAAACTTCCCGATGGCGATGGTATCGAACTTCTGAAAAAACTGCGGGCAATCGACCCCGACCTCGGAGCGATATTTCTAACCGCCTATGCCACCATATCATCTGCTGCGGAGGGTATTCGCGCGGGTGCTGAGGAATTTCTGGAAAAGCCTGTGGAACTTTCGCAACTCGAAATTTTGCTTCATAAATTGACCGACCACCGAAAGATAATCAGGGAAAACCGAGCCTTGCTCGAAACATCGGAGATGAATCTGCCATCGGAAATCGTTGCGGAATCGCCGCAGATGAAGGAAATAATAAACATCGTCGCTCGTGTTGCTCCCACAGATGCTCCCGTCTTGATAACAGGTGAGAGCGGAACAGGTAAGGAACTTATCGCAAGGATGCTTCATTCGGGAAGTAATCGAAAGGACAAGCTGTTTATGCCGATAAATTGTGCGGCGATTCCAGAGACTTTGCTCGAAAGCGAACTATTCGGATACGAGCCTGGTGCATTCACGGGTGCGCGGAAACGACAGGCGGGAAAGTTCGAGATGGCGAGCGGTGGAACAGTTTTTCTCGATGAAATCGGCGATTTTCCCGCGTTGCTTCAGGCTAAACTCCTACGGTTTCTCGAGGATGGCACATTCTATCGTCTCGGCGGAAAAGAATTGATTTCTCCCGATGTCAGGATAATTTCTGCGACGAACCGCGATATAGAAGCGATGGTGAAAAATAACGAGTTCAGGGAGGATTTATACTATCGCTTGAACTTGATAAGGATTCATATTCCGCCACTTCGTCAGCGCCCCGAGGACCTATTAAAACTTTCAAAAATCCTTTTGAAAAATTTTGCAAAAAAGCACAAGAAAAGTATATCGGGTTTCACCGAGGAGGCTCGAAATCGTCTTCTGAGATACGACTGGTTCGGCAATGTCCGCGAGTTGAAAAATGTTATAGAGCGAGCGGTGATTCTTTCGAGGAACGAATATATTCCTGCTAATCTAATTCCATCGAGCGGGGATGAGGATTCGAGCGATGGTTCAGCGACGAGAAAAATCGACCTCCGCAAACTCGCAGATGTGGAGCGAGAACATATCCTCGCGGTTCTTCGCTATTGCGATGGCAATCAGACCGAAGCGGCTAAGATTCTCGGTATCCATAGGAACACATTGAGAAATAAGTTGAAGGAATATGGTATTGAAATATAAGCGTGCGATTTAAATTTGTATTTGAAAAAAGCGTTGAAAGGTTTATATGAAACTATCTGGTGAACTACTTCGAAAAGGCACTCATATTGGAGCATTGATTATACCTGCTATGTTTCTGGTTTTTCCGCGCAATGTTTCGGTTTGGATTATTGCTATCGGCGCTCTCGTATCTTTAACACAGGATATTTTGCGGATATATAATAAGAAATTTCGCAAGTTTATATATAATTTTTGGGGAAATATCTATCGCAGGTGGGAGATAAGGCGTCTCGGTGGTGCATCTTATATTCTTTGCGCTGCGGTGGTCTCGATATTTTTCTTTAAACAAAATATTGCTGCATTAGTTATGATATATACTAGTGTAGGCGATACATTCGCCGTTTTTATCGGGACATACTTCGGGAAAAATACAATCTATTCACACCGCAACTCCGATGGCTCTTTCAGAAAGAAAACAATCGAGGGAACGAGTGCGTTTTTTATTTCCGCCTTACTCGCAGGATTCTTAGTCCCCAGTATTCCAGTTCTCTGGAATTTTATCGGTGCATCTCTAGCGACTGCTGTAGAATGCTTTTCGTTTTTTATCGATGATAATTTCACTGTTCCGATAGTAACGGGTGTAGTTTTGCAACTCGCACTATACGGACAGTTTATGCCGTATAGGTGGTTTCTATGAGTTCGCAAAAGATAGATGAAATTTTCGATGAAATCGCCAGATTTCTTAGCGGAAACTGGGCGATTTTAGGAATAGGTAATAGACTGCGTGGCGATGATGCTTTCGGTTCGATTGTCGCTGAAAAATTGAAGGAGAAATTTAAAAATTCCGCATTCGATGAAAAAATATTCGATGGTGCTTCGGCACCGGAAAATTATTTCGGTAAATTGATTAAACTTAATTGCGAAAGAATTCTTGTCATCGATGCCATTATATTCGATGCTCCTGCTGGCGAGTTGAGAATTTTCTCCCCCGAGAATTTATCCTCGCCGATGATGATGACACACGGACCATCGAATTTCTATATGATGCAAATGGCTTTGCCCGAATCTTCGATAAAAATTCTCGCGGTAGCACCTAAAAATCTCGCCCTCGGAGAACC
Organism: uncultured bacterium; assembly: GCA_964425665.1. Lineage (GTDB taxonomy): Bacteria > UBP14 > UBA6098 > B30-G16 > B30-G16 > JAGGZE01. The sequence goes on along the minus strand of CAYRNI010000100.1, from coordinate 5,966 downwards.
CATATCGAGAGAAATAAAATCGGTCTCGCTTCGAGTTGTGGAAAGTTTAGGGAGAATATTAGAAAATATCGTTCGATTAGAAGGCAAATAAGGTAGAGTTCGATTAAATTAAATTTTACTTGACAATGAATTTAAGTAAAATAAATTTTCTAATCTATGGAGGAGGCAAAAAATGAGATTGAATAAGATAAAGAATTTGAAGCGAAGAAGAAAACACGGTTTCAGGGCGAGGATGTCATCCCATAACGGGAAGAAAGTTATTTCTCGGCGAAGAAAAGCCGGGCGGAAAAGACTCGCCGTTATTACACCGAAGAAGGGGAGGATTAAGTAATCCTCGCTATGAGTTCGTTCTTTACCGAAGCGTCCCTCGATGGGACGCTTTTTCTTTGATAGGATGGGTTTTTCATTGTGAAATTTTATTCCCCAAAAAAACTGCGTAATAAGAACAAGTCAATTACATTCTAAGGATAAATTTTGCATCCGTAAATATTGAAAAGCGAATCGAGTGTTATTATAACTGAATCGCCGTCAGCGACCGAGGGGAAAATCGATACATCATAATTCCATTCCGAGCCAGACCATATAATCGCAGGGTTCGGCGAATTTACACAGGTCGAATCGGTCAACACACCATCTTCGTATATGTATATCGTGAAAAATGCCGCAGTGGTATCTATTGCGGTGCTGTCGGATTCCTCTATATGGAATATTCCCGCGGGATTTATGCAGGAATTATAACTGATATATGGCGGACAAACAGAGAGCGATACCGGTGCGCAAGGTGCTATCAAAAATGCGCAGGAGGTATCTACTCCGCGGTTGCCGAAGGAGTCATAGACAACAGATACGAGATATGCACTGTCACAGAATGGGAAATCGATTGGCAGAGTAATTATCGAATCGATAAGTTCCGTTATGGTATCGGTATCCGTTCCGCACATAACTAAAAGCGAGCACATCGAGCAGGGAATGTTGTAGAACGAATCGATAACTGTTAAGTATGAGGTGAGCGAATCATCGCAGCAGAATGTATCGGAGCAAAAGTTAGTATCTATCTGTGGCTCCGGTAGATGAGAATCGAGACATCCTCTAACTGTTAGAGTATCGTCGCATCCCCACAGACAGACTCGATATACCATATCGTTAGTATGGTCTGTATACCAGAAGCAACTTCCATCGAATGTCAAACCCTCGGGTCCATAACTGCCCGCGGCAGGCAATTCAAAACTATCGACTACCTGCCCAGTAGAATCTATTTGAAATAGTATGTAGGTAACCGAGCCTGTGGGGTTTCTCAGAAGCCACATATATCCCAATGCGAATACGATTGCATCGGCGGTCATAGAGCCGGAAAATAATGTTTCCGCAGGATGATATGCCCAGAAAGTATCCTCGATGGACATCCAGAAAGTATCGCTATATGGCGAAAATGGGTCGACACGATATATCTGCCCGTGACTGTCTGTAATCCAGAAATAACCATTATTCCACGCTATCCCCTGTCCCCACCTACTCGAATATAGTTGAGCGGATGAATCCACCATAGTGCAAGTCGATGTATCGAGAACGAATAAACGAGGGTCGGCTGTTAAGTAGTTACAGGCTTTCATTATCCATAAGGTATCATTATGCCACTCCATATCGGCATATCTTCCTGTGATATTGCCTAAGAATGCACAGGAATCGAGAATCTCGTGAGTTATCGGGTCCACTTCGTATATCACGAGAGTATCGCTATCCCCAGGAACATCGTGTGTTCTACTAACCCACAGGTGTTGTCCATCCCATGCTATCCCCTCTGCATCGGGAATCGGAAATGAATCCGTTACCGTCAGCATTTCCGTCGTCTCGTTGTGAATCGATATCTGTATATCGAAATCGCATCCCTCATATCCGGGATAATCTGCTCCCATATCCCATACAAAACAATGCTCGCCATTTTGAACCCAGCCCGTATCGTTGCCGGGATATCCCGAAATCGTATCGTATATGGTCGTCGCAGGAACGGGAACCGTGTCATCATATACATTGAAATTCACAAGAAATGAATCGCCATCGGCATCGTTGGCAATATAGCAAACTCTGACAAGATTTCGATTATCCGCATCGGTTTCCTCGCTGAACCAAACGGAATCGATTGTAGGGCAACTGCAAGGTGAAAAATTGAACTCGATTCTTTCGAGCCAAGGAAGATATGCGGGATTGGAATACCATAATTCTGCCCGATATTGATAGTATCTATGTCCCATAATAGACATTGGAAGTGGTGAACCATCGGTCAAAGTATCCCAGTCGGTCCAGGAAGCATCGGGTAAAGGTGTATCTCCTCCTCTTCCGAGAATTATCACCGCAGAGCCAATCGGGTCGGGGAATGTCATACCTGAATAGTCGCGTTCATCATAAGCGACCCAGCTGACATCACCGCTGCAAGCGCCATGCTCGAAACCCGTGTCAAAAATGTCGCTTTTGTAAAATGCTGATTCCGACCTATCGCGGATATTACCAGGCTCGCGAAAAACCCCGTGGTGGTCGCAATTGTTCGAGAAAGAATCACAGCTATTGTATGATGGTCCCCAGAGCAATAAAGAATATCCTGCTGGAGTATCACCTATGTTCAGGTATATATCAGCTATTCCGTCGTCGTTAGCATCGATGATTGTTCCGCCAGTAGCATCGACCTCGTATGGACCAATATCGTAGCAGGTAGCATCCGAAAAAATAGGGGATGTCCCACCGGAGTTCAGGCAGACTTTTAGAGAGCCAGCAGGATGACTTCGGAAGAATAATATGTCGAGCCATCCGTCGTCGTTGAAATCGTGAAGCGCCGAGCCGCCATAACAGGAGCCCGGATGTAAAACCAAAGATGGTCCCACAGCCGACGAAAATCCTGTCCCATCATTGAGAAATATATCTGCTGGGTCTGTTGTCCCCGCATAGTAGTTTGTGGCTACTACATCCACATATCCGTTCTTATCGAGGTCCCCAACAGAAAGTCCGTGGTGATAGTTCGGAGATACATCGGTGACGAGCAAGGTGTCTGTTTCGAATGTTCTCGCACCGAGGTTACGAAGTATTATAAGAGGTCTATCGCCATCCCAGAATGGTATCAATAAATCGAGGTCGGCATCGTTGTCGAGGTCGGCACACTCTATATTGTGAACCATTTTTGCGTGCATATCTATCGTGGTTGTTCCGCCAACAGACCATCCGTGCGGTAATCCCGATGCACCCCAGTGAATATATAAAGTGTTTCCATCGCCAGCGACGATTATATCCAAATAGCCATCAGCGTCGAGGTCGGCAACATAGACCGCTTCTCCGTCGTCATTCAAAAGTAGAGTGGTGTCCGAATCTGAAAATGTTCCCGAATTGTTCCAATAAATAGTTGTCCTGTGGACCCAATATCCAGAATGAATAAGTTCGGCATCTCCATCCACATTGAGATCTGCAAAATCGCAATCCCCAGCAGAATTGGATATAGTTATAAATTGAGAATGGTCTAATCCGGAAACACCCATAAACCATATTCTCAAATTATAAGGAGAATTGAAATCGGCTGATATAAAATCCGGGCATCCATTTCCATCGAGGTCGAAGCGAGGAAACCATTCGATTGCACCATAGGCAGGAACGCTTTCGATACTTCTCCGCCAAGAAGCATATAGATTCGGGTCGATATAGCCATCGGCAAAATCGGACTGCGTAGTTTCGAGCCAATTCACAGTCTGCCCGAATATTATGCCCACAAAAACAAAAACAATAACCGATTTCCAGAAATCACTCCTCATTATGTATCCCGCGGTATTACTTTATTACGATTGCTTTCCGGGAAATTTTAGATTCTCCATTATCCAGTTCGATAAGATAAATCCCGCTCTCGATTTTCGATGTATCCCAGATGTATTCTTTCACTCCAGAGGAAAATTTTAATTTCTCCACCGTCTTTCCCGAAATATCTCTTATATCCAAAGTAAAAGAATTGTTGTTTCCGTTCAAGATTTTTATTCGACAGCGAGAATTGAACGGATTTGGCGAAATCTGTAAGCCCAAATCTCGGGGTTTCACTTTGTTTTCATCGATTGCGGAAACAACCACCTTTTGGCATAGGGATGTATAATTCGGGTCGATGCGAATCCTCGTAACCGAATCCTCCGTATCCCAGTAGAAATCGTTATCCACCGAATCTACCCAAACGGTGTCCCATAAGTCGCCTCCGCCTGTTTCCAGTTCGATTTCCAATGGCATAATATAGGCATCGGGACCGCCGTATATATTGTTCTGCGTAATGTGAAGATGCACTCTATAAGATGAATCGTCATTTTCGCAGCGATAGTAATATTCGAGTCTCGGATAGCCCGCCTGAAAGACCCACTCGTCGAAGAACCAGTCCAGAGATTCCCCGAAATGTTCTTCAAGTATTGCTTTAAGCGAATCGTGAGTGACTGTTTTATACTTAAAATGCTCGGTGTAATCTCGCACAGCGGCGAAAAATGTCGAATCGCCCATCAGAAAGCGAAGCATATTCACCACCATAGCCGCACGATTATAGCAGGTATATGATAGATACACATCGGGGTCGAACATCGGGAAATTTTCGCCGGATGAAAAATACGAGTTCATCGTGCTGTGGCGATAATTTTTTGCGGCGTCCTCACCGGAAAATATTTCGGTGAATAGAAATTCTGAAAATACGGCGAAACCCTCGTTCATCCAGAAATCTCGCCAATCGCCGAGACCGACAGAATTTCCGAACCACGAATGCGAAAGTTCGTGAGCAACAACCGCTTCGTAAGTTCTCGAACCTGTGATAAGTCCATCGCCGAGAAATGTGATGCTTTGATGTTCCATTCCGCCGAGACCGAACGGTGTAGTCGCCATTCCGTATTTCGCAAATGGATAATCGCCGTAATATCTTTCGAAAGAATCCAGCATCGCCGGAGTTCTTCCCCAATCGACCAGTGCCAGTGCAGAATCGTTCGGATATGCGAAATACATAATCGGTATGCTATCGGCGGTTGTATCGGACCAGCAAACATATCTCGAAGCGGAAAAGCATATATTGTATGTGCAAATCGGGTTATCTGTTCGCCAGGTGTGAAGGACATAATCTCCCAAGGTATCCGCCGATGTGCGAATTCCATTGGATGCCACCTGCAATGTGGATGGCGCGAATATCCTTATGGTCGCAGATGCCTTATCTGCTGGATGGTCTACGCAGGGAAACCAGCATCGCGCATTTGAGGGCCAAGAGAGCGAATATATAACCGTATCGCCATATCTGTTCGTCTGAACGAAATATCCCCAATCGGGTTCGCCGTGATAATACACAGTAAGATAGAATGTATCGTTTGCCGGCGATGGAGAAGGCAAATCGATTATCAATCTGTCGCTGTCCTGCTCGAAATCGCATAGTGCAAAAGTATCGAAGGCAGGATGAGAATATTTTACGGAGTCGCACTCCATAGATTCTAAGTCGAGAACCACAGGCGAATCCGTTGCGGATGAATTCGTCAAAGTGATTTTTATGAAGGCGCTGTCGAGATTTTCAAAAGGTGGTTCGAGTGGAATAAACAGCGAATAATCCACAGCATCGAAAAGACCGAGATTCGCAGCGCTCGGTCGTGGTGTCTCAGAATCGTAAAGGGTTCTTATCGGGTAGGCGAACAAAACAGAAATTATAGAAATTAAAATTGCGATTAAATATTTCATACCGAACCTCCCCACTAAACTATGTTCGAATAAGTCTTGTGCGAATTTTCTAAGTTATTGAATAATAACTAATTTTATTTCTATTTTTTTACTTTTTACCTCAAAATCTAATCCTTTTTTCCATCTTATCTTTCGCCATATTTATAGAGTATTTTGTATAATATTTTTTTGACCCCCTATCTCGTTCATTGCATTTTCTTTTTTCCTCTTGATGAAGCCCCTCATCCGTCTCCGATTGGCATCGGAGACACCTTCTC
>CAYRNI010000099.1:0-8352 GCA_964425665.1 uncultured bacterium | reverse complement strand
AAACTTATTTCTATTGGGCGAACTGAAATGTTCGCTCTTTTTTTTGTGCTAATCGCTATTTTTCTCTTCCTGCTTCGATTGTTCCAAAAAGGACATTCACAATAGGTGGACGCTTGGTCGGTATTTTGATGTCTGCTGGCGATTTCCCGAGGTATCTTGCGAGTTCTCGTCGGATAATCGGGGTGCAAGTTCGTCCTTGGCAGGGTCCCATTCCTACGCGAAGGTATCTTTTGAGTTCCTCGAACTCGGTATATCCTTGCTCGATGGCATCGCGGACTTCCTTCAATGTAATATCTTCGCATCGACAAACTATTGTGTTTTCGTCTTTTATACTCATCTTCGTCCTCGCTGATTTATTCTATTTCATCTATACCCAAGCAATTTCCTAATGTTTTCCAGAACGGCGGTTTGAGCCATAACGAGATTATCCGAAATCGTGCATCCAGCGGCATTCGGATGACCGCCACCACCGAAATGTTCCGCAACTTTCGCGACATTTATCCCCCTGCGGCTGCGGAGAGAAACACGAATCTTATTCGATGTAATCTCCTTGAATAATGCGGCAACATCGACATTTCGAACGGACATAGCGAAATCTATAATGCCTTCGGAATCGTCGGGAGATGTGGAGAAACTACGCATCGTTGCTCTGTCCAGAGTAAGAAATAGAATTCTTCCCCTGTGGAAACTTCGAGAATTGAACAACGCTATTCCTATATTTCGCATATAGCCTTCCGAGAAATTGAAATAAACCTCCGTCGTCAAATACTTCGGTTCGGCACCAAATTCGATAAGTTCACTCGCTATTCTTAATGCATCCGGATTCGTATTGCTAAATGAAAACCTGCCCGTGTCCGTCATAATGGCGACATATAAGGCACTCGCGGTTTCTTTATCGATAGGGATATCCAGCGAACGGATAAGTTTATACACCAATACTCCTGCGGCGGCAGCCGATGGTTTCACCCAATTTATATCGCCGAAATTTTGGTTGCCATCGTGATGGTCGATATTTGCCAATGGTATACCCTCGGGTCTTTGGAACTCGCCCCAATCTATTCTATCGGGAGTCGAGCAATCGACAGAAATTATTGCATCGACTTTATTAGGGAAATTTCCCCAGCCGTTCGAGTATTTGTGCATAAACGAATATCTCTGCGGAAAAGTGGTAGGGGCAGGGATATGTATGTGCTTCCCGATTTTTGTAAGTGCTCGTTCGAGTGCAATCACGCTGCCGAGCGAATCGCCATCGGAATTCTTATGGGAGAGTATCGCGAGCGAGTCGCTTCTTTCGATTAAATCTATCAGGTCTTGGGGTATTTCATCGATTGTTTTCATCGGAAATATTTTCGTCTAAAATCCGTTCAATACGATAGGCTTTTTCTTCTGTATGGTCTGGGACAAAGCGAAGTTTTGGAGTAACTCTCAGTGCGATTCTTTTCGCGAGAATTTGCTGAATGTATCCACTCGCTCTGCCTAGTCCTTTTTCGGCAGAATCCCAGGCATCGCTATCGCCGAGCACACTGAAATAGACGACCGCACTTCTCAAATCCGCCGATATGTGAACACCGGTAATAGTGACAATCGCAGAAATTCGTGGGTCGGCGAGCTCTTTCTGAATAATCTCGCTTATGATTTGAGCGAGCGAACTCGAAACTTGCTTCAATCTTCTCGATTTATCCTTCGGCATATTATAGAAATTCCGTCTCTATGTTTAATATAACCACTCTTTTTTCCAATTCTACGAGTTTCAATATCTTATCTAAAACCCCGTTTATATATGCGCCATTTCTATTCACTGCGACAACGGCGATAGTAGAGCGTTGCCAGAGATTTTGATGCTCTATCTCTGCGACCGAGACATTGAACCTGCTTCTCAATCTCTCACGCAGAGATTTTATAACCGCCCGCTTTTCCTTCAACGACCGGCATCCTGGAATATGCAGGTCGAAAATTCTCGAACCGATAACCATAGTTGCCCGATGATTATATTCTGTTTTTATGGAATAAACGATATAAAATATATCGATATCGCAAAATGTTTTCTATACATTATAAGGTTTGTTTTATCTTAATTTTCTCGAAAATTTCGAGTTCATCGCCCACCTGAAAATCCTTGAAACCATCTATCATTATTCCGCATTCGAATCCTGCAATAATTTCTTTAACCTGGTCCTTGAATCTTCTAATATCGACGATAACACCTTCGCCGATAGTATCGCCATCTCTGATGATTCTGACATTTGCTCCTCTCCGAGCGATACCTTCACGAATGATAGAACCTGCGATTTTTCCACTACCCGAGACTTTGAAAATTTTTAATATTTCCGCTGTTCCGAGATATTCCTCGTGAACCTCTGGTTCGAGCATACCCTCGAGAGCCTTCTTGATGTCGTTTTCGAGGTCGTAGATAACATTGTATATTCTAATTTCGACCTTTTCCTTGGCTGCGGTTTTTCTCGCTCTCGAATCTGGTTTAGAATTAAAACCTATGACCACAGCTCCCGATGCGGCGGCGAGAAGAACATCGTTCTCGGTTATAAAGCCCACATCACGATGAATGACCTCGACCTTGACATTCTCGTTCCCGAGTCTCGATAGCATATCCGCAATCGCCTCTACGGAACCGTCGACATCTCCTTTGAGAACTATTCTTAGCGATTTCTGTTTCCCCTCCTCCACCTTTTGATAGAAATCTTGAAGAGAGACCTTCTCCAGTTGGTATTTTTTTTGTTGCTCTCTGATAGTTCTTCGTTGAGACGAAATTTCGTTCGCTGCTTTTTCGGATTCGACGACAAAAAATGAATCCCCCGCCTCTGGAACTCCGTTTATTCCTATGATTCGCACCGGTCGGGATGGACCCGCCTCCTTGATGACTCTACCTCGCTCGTCGAAAAGATTTCTAACTTTACCGGAATAAACTCCGACAACGAAAGGGTCTCCTTTCCGCAAAGTTCCCTGTTGGATAAGAACAGTTGCCATAGGACCGCGTCCTTTGTCGAGTTTCGCCTCTATAACGACACCGCGAGCGGGTCTATTGGGATTTGCCTTCAATTCCAGTAGTTCGGCTTGTAAGATTATGTATTCAATAAGTGTCTCTACTCCCATTCCATTTTTAGCGGAAATGGGCACGCACAATGTATCGCCACCCCATTGGTCGCACCTAATCCCCAGCTCCGAAAGTTGCTGCATAACCTTATCAGTCGAGGCACCAGGCAAATCCATTTTATTTATCGCTACTATGATAGGAGCACCCGCTGCTTTTGCATGACTTATCGCTTCCTTCGTCTGAGGCATAACGCCATCTTTCCAATCGACTACAAGCACGACGATGTCTGTCACCTGAGCACCTCTCGCACGCATCGCCGTGAACGCTTTATGACCCGGCGTATCGATAAATGTTATATCGCCATACTCTGTTTCGACAGTGTATGCACCGATGTGTTGAGTAATTCCTCCCATCTCGCCAGCGACAACTTTCGATTTGCGGATATAATCTAAAAGTGTGGTTTTACCGTGGTCGACATGACCCATAACAGTCACCACTGGCGCTCTCTGAACAAGATTTTCTTCATCTTCTTCTTCCTCCTCGAATGCGACCTCGGCTTCGGGAGAAATCTTCTCTATCTTTTTATCGAACGATTCTGCTATAAGGGAAATGGTGTCGAAATCGAGACGCTGGTTCAAGGTTACCATAATCCCGAGTTCTTTGAAACAATAACCGATAAGCTCGGTTGGAGATATATCGAGTCTTTTCGCTAGTTCCTGAGTCGTCAGAAATTCGTGAACCTGCAAGACATTGGGGTCGGAAATTTCCTCCTCGACGATTTCTGTTTTTCGGCGGTATTTTTTCTTCTTCCTCGTCTGTGAGAGCTGAGTCAAAGTTTTTCTGACAGATTCGGTTACTTTTTCTTTCGTGATGGTTTTCAGCAATTCCTCTCTTCTTTTTCTGCGTTCTTCTTCGAGTTTCCGCATTTCCGCTGCATAGTCGCGACCCTTACGCTTTTTCTTCTTACGGCGTTTTTTCCGCTTCTTATATTTTTTGGTTTCGACTTTTTCCTCTACTGCACGCCGAATCTCTTTTTTCTTTTGTTCCTTCTCTTTAACTTTTTCCTTTTCCTTTTGCAGACGCTTATTGACTCGCTCCGCCATCTCGTCGGTGAAAAGACTCATATGGCTTTTTACCTCGAAACCTAAATCGCGCAGAAGCTGGACAAGAGCCTTACTCGTCAAATCCAGTTCCTTCGCCGCTTGATATATTCGCTTTGCAGCCATTTATCCTCCAATCTTCTCACCGAGGTGATATATCACCCAAGTCCTTAATTTTATTCCTTAGTATCAGTATCTATTTTATCTGTATCCTTTTCCTTATCAGAAATAACTTTATCCTTAAATCTTTCCTCCAATATGTTCTCCAGAGTTTTATCTTTTGTTACGAAAGCATTTTCTTCTTCGAGTTTCTCCACTTTCTCGCGAACTATCGAGATAATTTTATCCACCGAATCTGCAATTTCGGGTATCGAACGCAACAGTTCTATTTTCATTCGAGATAGTTTTTGAATGTTATCTATTTCAAATTTTTTGAGTGCTTCGATTTGTTCATCGGTGAAAATATCCAGTTCCTCCAGAGGCGTAATTATGGATTTATACTGTTCTTCTCCGAAAATCGTCAATCTCCATCCGACGAGTCGAGCTGCGAGACGAGCGTTGATTCCGCCCTTACCTATCGCCAGCGACAATTGGTCATCCGGGACGACCACAACAATCTTATGTTCATCGGGGTAAAGATATGTATCGATGATTTCAGCTGGTGCCAGTGCTTTTTGTATAAAAATCTCGGGGTCGGGAGAGTATGGTATTATATCGATTTTCTCATTGGAAAGTTCTTTAACAACGGATTGGACACGGGTTCCTTTGAGTCCGACGCAAGCACCGACGGGGTCGATTCTGTCATCGGTGGAATACACTGCTATCTTTGCGCGCTCGCCCGCCTCACGGGACACCGCGACGATTTGAACTCGTCCCTCGTATATCTCTGGGACCTCGAACTCGAAAAGTTTTCTAACAAAATCCGCCGCCTTTCTCGAAAGCACTATTTGGGGTCCCGAAGATTCGCGTCTGACATCTTTAACATAGGCGCGAACTGTTTTTCCTATCGGAAGATGTTCATCGGGCAATTGCTCGTTCCGAGGAATTACGCCCTCGGTTTTTCCTAAATTTACGATGATATTTCCGCGTTCTACTCTCGCGACCATACCTGATATCATCTCGCCGATTTTGTGTCTATAGTCGGCGTAGATTATCTCTCTTTCGGTCTCCTTAATTTTCTGCAACAAACTTTGTTTTGCCACCATAATCGCATTTCTTCCGAATTCTGTCGGGTCGAGTTCGACATCGACTATATCGCCCACTTTAACATCTTTCTTGATTTTTTTAGCTTCGGATTTCGCTATTTCGAGAGCAGGTTCATTAACTTTTGTAACGACCGTCTTATGAGCGATTATGGTGATTTTCCCGAGCTCTGCATCGATATCGATATCGACATTTTCTGATGTTCCATATCTTTTCCGCACCGCCGAAAGAAGTGCTTGCCTTAGCGTATCGAGAACGATTTCAGCATCTAAATTTTTATCTTTGACAATATCGGTTAGAGCATCGACTATCTGATAATTTGCAATTTCATCTCGCATCGACATTTCCTCCTAATATACGATTTTACCCACCGCAATGTTTTTGAACGGTAGTTCTTTTTCTTCACTATCGCACAGCACTATCAATCTTTCAGTATTCGCATCGAGTAATTTCCCCTCGTATGTTGTTCCATCCTCGAGCACGATTCGCACATCCTCGGATATCGCTCTCTTGAAATCTCTCACAGTCCGGAGCGGTCTATCGAGTCCGGGAGATGATACCTCGAGAAAATATTTATGCGGAATAATGTCGGCGATATCCAATGCCTGTGAAATCTTTGTCGACAATTTCGAAATCTCATCGATTGTTATTCCACCTTCATTATCCACGAACACCCGCAAAATCGTGGCGTTTCCTGAACCTGCAATAATCGTATCGACAAGTTCATAACCGAAACCTTCCACTATTGGGGTAATTATTCCCTCGATTTTCGACAATAGCGTATTCATTCCCAATCAAAAATATTTAATTTAATAATATGATTTATATTATTAAAATTGCAAGGTTTTTTTGTTATTTTATAATTTATTGCATTTTATTCATTCGATAATAAAGAAGCGATAGTAAAATTAAAACACTTTTCTTTTTATTTTATTCATATAGTTCTACTAATCCGTATGATTGAAATTCGATTCCGAATTTATTTCTTGCAAAATCAGATATATAAGATTAAATATTTTAAGTTTATGTGAAAATAGGAGTTTTACTATGAAAATAAAATTACCCGATGGAAAAATCTTAGATATGCCAAAAAATTCCTCACCGATGGATGTCGCCGATAGCATTTCATCAGGATTGGCAAAACGAGCGGTAGTCGCATCTGTCGATGGTAAATTGTGGGATTTGATGCGACCGATTCCAGAATCGGATGAACCTATCGAGTTGGAGATTAAAAAATTCGATGACGACGATGGCAAACAGACTTTCTGGCATTCTACCGCTCACATTATGGCTTACGCCGTCAAGAAATTGTTCCCCGATGTAAAGGTTACAATCGGACCCGCGATAGAGAACGGATTTTACTACGATTTCGATAAATCCGAGCCGTTCACTCCCGACGATTTGATTAAAATCGAGGCGGAGATGAAAAAAATCGTCGAGCAAAATCTTCCATTCGAGAGGGATGAAATCTCCCGCGACGAAGCATACAAATTGTTCGAGTCGATGGGTGAAAATTACAAACTGGAACTTCTCGAGGCAATTCCCGAGAGCGAAACTGTGTCGATATACACTGTCGGCGAATTTGTCGATTTGTGCCGTGGTCCGCATCTGCCATCGACTGGATATGTAAAACATTTCAAATTGCTTTCGGTTGCGGGAGCATACTGGCGAGGGGACGAGCGCAATCCGATGCTGCAAAGAATTTATGGAATATCTTTTCCGAAAAAATCTCAACTCGACGAATATCTGAAATGGCTTGCCGAAGCCGAAAAGCGCGACCATCGAAAACTCGGCAAGCAACTCGATTTGTTCCTGATGGACAACGATATAGGTCCGGGTCTCGTCCTATGGACTCCGAAAGGTGCTATGATACTCGAAATCATCGAGGATTTCTGGCGGAAACAACATCTGAAAAATGGCTATCAACTGGTTCGCACTCCTCACATCGGAAGAGAAAACCTATGGCAAACCAGTGGCCATCTCGATTTCTACTCGGAGAATATGTTCCCTAAAATGGTGGTCGAGGGTCAGGGATATTACATCAAGCCGATGAACTGCCCGTTTCACATAAAGATATATAAACGCAAGCGATACTCCTACCGCGATTTGCCTCTGCGCTGGGCGGAACTCGGCACGGTATATCGATACGAGCGGTCGGGGGTGCTTCACGGATTGCTGCGAGTTCGCGGGTTCACTCAGGATGATGCTCATATCATCTGTCGAGCGGACCAAGTGGAGGATGAAATACTGCGTGTGCTGAGATTTTCACTCTTTATGCTCAGAAGTTTCGATTTTAAGGACTTTCACATCTACATCTCCACTCGTCCAGCGGAGAAATCCGTCGGCGAACCCGAGATGTGGGAACTTGCTCAGGAATCGTTGAAAAAAGCGGTCGAGCGAGAAAATATCCCGTTCGATATCGACGAGGGCGGAGGAGCATTTTACGGACCGAAAATCGATATCAAATTGAAGGATGCACTAAATCGCGAATGGCAGTTGACCACAATCCAGTTCGATTTCAATCTGCCCGAGCGGTTCGATATGACATATACGGCATCGGATGGTTCATTTCAGCGTCCATATATGATTCACAGGGCATTGCTCGGTGCGATGGAGCGGTTTTTCGCCACCCTACTGGAGCATACAGGCGGGAATTTTCCATTGTGGCTCGCGCCGGTGCAGGTATCCGTGATTTCCGTCAGCGAAAAATATAGGGAATATGCTCAAAAAGTTACGGATAGATTGCTCGAAGATGATTTTCGCGTCGAACTCGACGATTCCGACCAGCGAATCGGCTATAAAATTCGTGCGGCGGAAAATCAAAAAATCCCGTATATGATAATCGTCGGCGAGAAGGAGGAAAATAGCGGAAACATCTCGGTTCGGAAGCATCTCGAAGGAGATTTAGGCTCGATGAATCTCGATGAGTTTATCGAAAAGTTGAAAAACGAGATGAAAAAATCTCGATGATTTGCTCGGTTTATTTTTAATCGGTTATGG
>CAYRNI010000098.1:3299-8504 GCA_964425665.1 uncultured bacterium | reverse complement strand
TATCTTGTTCCCGAGTTTTAGCATTAAACCCAAAATCGAAACGATAAAATTTATTTTTTATGGAATTTTCGAGATGGCTTTTCCTTATACGATGCACGAAATATTTTATCGCTTCCAAATTTATCTTTTATTTTCAAAATCGCTTGCAGAAGTTTTTCATCGCGCTCGTATTCGCTATCGAAAAGGGAGAGGATTTTATGGCTCGCTTTCGACAAATTCGACATACCGATTCCGAGCAATCTAATTTTTCTGCCTTTGACCTCGGGATGAACGAGTTTTGTCGCTTCGGAATAGATTTTTCTCGGCGAACAGGTCGGAGTTTCCGATGTTTTCGAGCGCGTGATAGTAGAGAAATCGTGGTATCGGATACGAACAGTGATAGTCCTGCCGACGATTTTCTCGTGCATCATCCGTTCGGCGAGTTTGTCCGCAAGTGCGAGAAGTGCCTTCCTTATCGTCTCCCATCTGCTCAAATCCTGAGAGAATGTCCGTTCTATCGATATAGATTTCCGCGGTGAATAAGGTTCCACAGGCATTTCGTCTATCCCGCGAACGAGGTTGTAAAGTATTTGCCCTGCCTTGCCGAACATAGATTTTAGCGTTTCACTATCGAATGGTAGTAAATCCGCGACTTTATGAACTCCGAGTTTTCGGATGTGTTCAGCAGATTTCGGACCTATTCCCCAGAGTGCCTCGATTGGCATCGGGTCCAAAAACTCCCTGACTTTATCCGGGGTTATGACGATGAAACCATCGGGTTTTCCGACTTCACTCGCCATTTTAGCGAGAAACTTGTTCGGAGCAACTCCCACAGATGCAGTAAGCCCGATTTCATCGCGTATTCGCAGCTTAATTTCCATTGCCGTCTTTGTGGGTTCGCCGAACAATTTCTCTGTGCCTGTAAGGTCGATATATGCTTCATCTATCGATGCGAGTTCCACCAGCGGCGAATAGTTCGTTAAAATCGAAAAGATTTGCTGAGCGATTTGCTCGTATCGTCTAAACCGTGGACGAACGAATATAGCACTCGGGCAAAGTTTAAACGCTCTCCTCATAGGCATCGCAGAGTGAATTCCATACTCGCGCGCCTCGTATGATGCCGATGATACTACTGTCCTGCTAACAAAAGGATTACCGCCGACTACAACAGGTTTCCCTCGCAGTTCGGGATTGTCGAGTTGCTCGACAGAAGCAAAAAAGGCATCCATATCTATGTGAACTACGATTCGCTTCATTATTAAAAAATACATTGACTTATTTATAAACTAATCGATTTTTTGCTTTGAATTAAGATTTTTTATATATTTTATGGGTTTTGAACGAACTCTAATATAAATTGGGAGGATATAATGGTCTATCCATCTCTTCACGACAAGTCGAAAATCACATCGTTCCGCACGATTGTCGAGACGGCTTTCTATCGCAACAATGTGCAAAAAGTCGAATCGGTTGCGGAAGCATATTTTCTTGCAGAGAGTTCGCCGGGAACAATCGTAACAGAAATTCCAGTCTATGAACCCGAATATCACGGTCTTCCAAGCGAGGCAAAAATTCTCGTGTTCAACGACGGAGGAGTTGTCGGCAGATGCGCTCAGGCGCGAAGAATCGCTTTCACTCCCGATGTCGATGAAAAGAAATATAGCGAAATTTTACGCGAAGCGGTCTATCAAAGTCGTTTCAGGACTATGTATCATGCAGAATCAGTCGTGGGACTTCACCCCGATTTTATGGTCAAGGCACACATTCTCATTCCCGAAGGATTCGAAAATCTACTGCTTAATTGGCTCCTAAATTTTCAAGCAATAGATACGAAATACAAGCAGATGTATGCAGAATCTAAGCCCATAGAAGATTTCGAGATATTCGTCTACTCCGACCCCGAATGGGAGCATCCGGATTTTCCGCTGGGACTTTCATTTTTCGACCCCACTCACAATGTAGCATTTCTTTTAGGGATGCGATATTTCGGCGAGTTCAAAAAAGGCACACTGACTCTCGCATGGGGAACAGCCAATAGACATAATTATGTCGCTTGCCATGGCGGAATAAAGCGATACGATGCCTCGAAAAAAGTCTTCGCGTTTTTCGGACTCTCAGGTTCGGGAAAATCGACACTGACCCACAATAAACACGATGGTAAATATAAAATCACGATAACTCACGACGATGCTTTTATCATCAGTCTCGAGGATTGGACATCGATTGCTCTCGAACCAACATATTTCGATAAAACAGCGGATTATAGAATCGGTCATCCCGACAACAAGTTCATTTTGACCGCGCAGAATGTGGGGATAAGTCGCGACGAGAATGGTAAAATGTATCTCGTGACCGAGGATATTCGCAATGGCAACGGCAGAGCGATAAAATCTCGTCTGTGGTCTCCGCATAGAGTCGATAAGATGCCCGACCCGATTAGCGCAGTGTTCTGGTTGATGAAAGACCCTGCATTACCGCCGATAATTAAAATCGAGGACCCTATTCTCGCCAGCACAATGGGAACTACATTGGCTACAAAACGAACAAGCGCCGAGCGTGTCGTGGGCGTTAGTCTCGATAAATTGGTTGTCGAACCTTATGCGAACCCATTCAGAACATATCCGCTCCAAGACGATTACGAAAAGTTTAAGAAACTGTTCGATTGCGGAGTTCACTGTTATATCTTGAACACAGGCTTCTTTATGGATAAAAAAGTTCCTAAAGAAATAACCCTCGGTCTGCTCGAAAAAATCGTCGAAGATGAAGCGAAATTCGAGCCGTTCCCGAAGATTCCAGAGTTTTCATATATTCCAATCGATGGTTTCATCCCCGAGATGGATGATGAAGAATATCGCAAATTCTTCCTGGATAGAATGAAGGATAGATTGGAATTCATCAAAAATCGCGAAAAAGAAACAAAAGGTTTCGACAAATTGCCGGAGGAATCGGCGAAAATAATCGAAAAGATAATCGGAGAACTTTAAAAAATCTATAACCAATCGTCCACCACGATTTATGATGAATTCTCGTTCACAGGTGTGAACGGCAAGGGTGGATTATAATCTCGAAAGAAACATAGTTGTTGCCGAATATTTTTCTCATTCACCTATGCGAGGGAAACGACGCAACCTCAAAGTCCGATTTCATCGGAGACAGATTTCATAGAATCGAGAACGATTTGAATAAACTCTTCGAGCGGAATATTTAGTTTCGTTTCGCAAAGTTCGATTTGCTCGCGGTTTGCACCAGCGGCGAATCTTTTCTCTTTGAATCTGCGGAGGACGAATTTTGTATCCACATCGGCGATTTTTTTAGATGGATGCATAAGCGTAGCGGCGACAATCAAACCCGTTAGCGGGTCGACAATATGTAATGCCCATTCCATCGCATTTTTAGGCGGGTAATCATCGTGAGCGGGATGAGCTCTCACCGCCGAGGCGATATCCTCATCGACACCGAGTTTTTTTAATTCACTGTATGATAATAGTCCGTGTCGAGAAAAATTATCTTTTGTCTCGTCGTAGTCGATATCGTGAAGGATACCGGCGATTTCCCATTTATTCGGGTCGCCATCGAAACGCGGAGCGAGAAATCTCATACCCGCACCGACAGCAATCATATGTTTGACAAGATTTTCGTTGCTGACACGATTTTTAATCAGCTCGATTGCTTCATTTCTTGTCATCTATATCCCCGTTTTATGAAAGGATTTTGCGTTGTGAAAACACGCCGAGAGTAAGCATTATGGCAACAACAAAATTTACTACATTGGGAAACCAATTAGGGAATTCCCAAAAGCCAGCGGATGCTCCAACTTCGGCTAATTTACCGAACGAAAATGCCAAAATCCCGACAGTTATGAAACCCCAGGAAGTTGCTAATTGTCCGCCTTTCATCATCTTGTATAGTTCCCATCCGAAAAAAGTGGTTAGAAGTAACAGCAACAGCGATAATGTGTCCACTATTATTATAAATGGTGAAACAACATTTGTTGCAGGAGCAGATGGAGTTTGGGCAAGCACCAAACTCGCCGCTGCAAGGATAACACATAATACAATTTTAAATCGCATATTTCCTCCTTAATAAATGTTTTATGTTCTAATTTAGTGTTCTCATAAAATCATCGTAAAGTCCGAATTTTTTTAATAGTTCTTCGTTTTCTTGCAAAAGTGGTTGGACAGATTCGATAATTTGTTTCGATAAAAATTCTTTCTGTTTTATCCCGATTGTCCCTGTTATTGAATTGAGGAGTTCCCTCAAAAAATTTGAAAGCCCTGTGGAAACCTCGTGTATTCTTGTTTCTATAGGAATTTGTGAGCACATCTCAACAAAGTTGGAAAAGTCGTAACTCGCATCATCCCGAACAGTAAGAAACTCTAACACTTTATATTTTGGCTTGAATTTTTTGTAAGTATTCAAAATGACCTTTTGCCCCGTCTTGCCCATCTTCTTTTTTATTGCGTCGAGAACCAAATCGAAAGCGAGATTGTAAATAGCAGTGGAGAGTTCGAGTGCGGTTTTCTGCTCGATTTCAGGTTTTTGAGTATATTCTTTTATTCCTATCTGTCGAACCACACCAGCAGAAATCAGATTGTAAAGCGATTTTGCAAAAGTAAGTTGGTCTAATGAACTTTTATCGCGCATCTCAGCTATACATCTTTCGCCATCGACAAGGGAAAGCACCAATGTCTCTACCGGAGAAAGTTTTATTTCCTTCATCTGTGCCAGCACATCGGATGCGACTTGCAATACGGCGGCATCGGGGGGAATCGCATTGCGAATTCTCGTCCATTCATCGATTCTTCGTGTTCCCTCCATCAATATGTTCATCGTATTCAAGCTGCTGACGATGATATCCGTGTCGGGCAATTTCCCCTCTTCGAAAATAAAATCGCCATCCTCCCAGGAAAATAGCGAAAATACAATATTTTCCACATATCGACGGGATAGTTCCGCAATTTTTTCCTTACCAACGAGATTTAGATAGACCAATGTCGATGGTAAATCTTTCCCGGTAAGTTCCTGAACTTTACGAGCTTTTTGTAGTTCTTCGAGCGTTATCAATCCGGTGGAGAGTAAAAGATTGTCGAAATTATCCTCCAACAAGTTCGATTCGGCAAATATTATCGCACCATTTTTCAGATATACTTTTTTCTCCGTCTGATTTTGTGTCAGTTTGAGCGTCCCTGTTTTTTTAGATAAAGTTAAAAGTTGTAATACATCGGG
>CAYRNI010000098.1:0-3199 GCA_964425665.1 uncultured bacterium | reverse complement strand
TAAAGGGGGATAAAACGATGTATAAGCACCTTTTTGTTTTAATTTTATTAATTGGATTTTCATCTGTATTTGCTCAACCGAGCGACCCTGCCGAATATCATCACTGGAAAATGAGTTTGGCACCACATAATAATTCTAAAAGCACTATGCTTATCGGTCCAATTCAAAATAAATATGTAGCTGTTCAAGCCGACAATGTAGATGATGGTGAGAAAGGGTGTTTTAATATCGGCACATCGAGTTTATATTCTCCACCGAATACGACATTGTTATATTGGTATCCGAGTGACCCTTGGTCATCGCATGCTGTGTTCAAAGTCGATGGTTCGTATTACAGTTATAGCGATGATCCGTTTGATTTTCCAGGTCCGCCCACATTGATTTCATCCCCCGCATCGGGACATTTTTTCGCGATTCGCGATACCATTATAAATGAACCTTATCCGCTCACAGGGGAAATTATTTCAGATACAACCGAATACATTCACGCTGGATGGCTTGCGGGCGGAGTTCTAATTATGCAGAATCTAAGCCCTATTTATGTATACGGAAATTCTTATACTGCGGTGGATTGGACAGGTATTCCTGCATCGGAAAGAGCAGATAGTTTATTTTCTCCAACTTTTTGGTCATCGCATACATCTACTCTCTGCGATACTACTGGGACTATTCTGATTCAATATATTGTGGAAAACCCTGATGCCGTCGCTCACGATGTCGGTATACTGCTGGAAATGGATACGATGGTGGATGACCGAGATGATGCTCCGCTCGCAACAAGTTATGGATACGCCGCGGTCGAGCAAGAATTTCTGCTCAGCGATGTTATGCCAGATGTTTGGTATGCAGGTGAGGATGACCCACCTTGGGGACCGACTACATTAGTGGCTCAGGGAATTTTGTCGGGTCTCGATGCGGTTACACCCGATAGGTTCTTAGTCGGCTCATGGGGGACTTACGACGATGTTACCTGGGATTATACGGCAACTTACGGCGATTATTGGGACAGTGCTGTTTTGGTTTACTGGTATCCTCGCACTGTGCCACCCGGCGGCTCGGTTATCTATAATACTTATTACGGCTTAAAGCTTCCGGAGAGAAATAGACCAATAGCAAATATTACATATCCACCGTATTCCCCCGGCAATTTGATAACTACTGCCTGTCCTGGACAGACTATTCAGGTAAATTGCACTGATGACCTCGGCGTAGATACCACAGGTTTTGCAGTCTCGATAAACGGACACATTCTCGTCTATCCCGACCATATCACAGCAAGTTGGGATAGCACCAATATGTCGAATATTAATTTTACGATAACACCGCCCGCAGGTTTCTATGCGAACTGTGAAACCGTGCAAGTTGTCGTATTCGTCAAGGACTTTTTCGAAAATATTTCTCTGCCTGATACTATATTTTTCGTCGCAGACTTAATAGGACCTGATGTTATAAGCACATCGATTTCCAATGGCGATATGCTTGGTTTGACGGACCCGATTTCTGCTGTTGTCGAGGATGATTGCTCCGGTGTGGATAGTTCATCGATTCTCGTCGGCTTAGTCGGTGTTCTGACTGGCGCACATACTTTCGCTGTCGGTGATGGCTCTGTCACATACAATTCTGCTACAGGTGAAATCAATTTCGACCCGACAGGTATCGGTTTCAATTATCTCTATGACGACTCTATAATTTTTGGCATCAGCAGATGTAGCGACAATGTCAGCGAGGATTATTGTGGACCGAATCCTGTTCAGGATAATCATAAATTTTTCTTCACTCCCGATAACGACACTATTCCACCAGCTGTCGAAGATTACAATCCGCACTATGCCCAAGAGAATACTTCATTCCCAATCACTGTTATATTTCACGATGAAGCAGGTGTCGATACTTGCTCACCGTCGTATATCTATGATGGCAATGGCTCGTATCCGACATATATGTCGCCATATCTTATCTGGGATGATGATGGTGAAGTAGATATAAATTATGCTGGTAGACTCGACCTTGTTGCGCTCGACGAAACCACATTTACT
The DNA here is from genome assembly GCA_964425665.1 of uncultured bacterium. Classification (GTDB taxonomy): domain Bacteria; phylum UBP14; class UBA6098; order B30-G16; family B30-G16; genus JAGGZE01. The sequence continues at coordinate 1,163 of CAYRNI010000098.1, read as the reverse complement.
ACTGCTGGCGTCGGTAATATTCCACCGCATCCGGGCGGAAGCGAAATCACATTTAGGGTCTATGCCTACGATAACGATTTCGGCAGAGGAAAAATCGAGGATGCTTTGCCAGTCGAGGATAATATCCAATCCATTGTTATTACACAAGTTCCCACAGCTACATTGATTTCTCCCCCAGAGAGTTCGCTAACATCGTGCGAGGACCAAGTTATCATCATAGCGATTCAATGTTCCACCGGAATTATGGCGGATAGTATCCAACTGTATATCAATGGGACTCCTTACGATACGAGCAGCGCTCAATTGACTTTCGATTCATCCAGCAGCACAATCGAGTTCCATCCATCGGGAACTGCGATATTCACCGATGGCGCCGTGCAGATAAGTCTTACGGGACTTTACGATTCCTACGGCACACCGGGGCTCGATTACAATTGGACTTTTTTCGTCGATATTACACCGCCGGTGCTTTCTAATGCTGTTCCTGCGCAGAACGAGGAAGTTGCAGATTTATCTTTCGGTGTTACATTCCAACTCGATGATATCGGACCTATTCCTGAGGCGACCGCTGGACTCGATACAAACTCCGTTCAAGTATGGGTGACCAATAGCGATGGCACTTTCGAAGTTACCCCGTTTCTTTCGCATACGGGCAATATATTCACTTTCGATACGGACTCTGCGGGTTTATCATTCCTCGATAACGAAGTCGTGACCGTGCGAGTGCGTGCAGCAGATTCCATACCCGTGCAGGACTTTTGCGAACACGGTCCGAATATCTTAGATACGAGTTGGACATTCTCGATGAGCGAAACTCCTTGCTATCGCGGAACTAACCCGATTACTCCAGGTCTGTCGGACGGATTTAACGATTATACGGTCTTTAGATTCCCGAATATGCGCAGCGGAAAACTCACAAAGAAAATCTATATTTACGATAGATACGAACATCTCGTCAGGACAATCGAGGCACCGGGAGACGAGGGCTGGAACTGGGATGGAAAAGATGAGAATAATGTGGTAGTTCCTCAAGGTGTCTATATTTATGTAATTGTTGTGGATGATAAGGCGGTATGCAATGGCACGATTACAGTGGCGAGGTAGATGAGTATGAATTTCGATAAGCCAGATAGCCCATTTACACCTGGGCGACCTGTCCCAGT
>CAYRNI010000097.1:0-8661 GCA_964425665.1 uncultured bacterium | reverse complement strand
GAGAACAGGCGAAGCCTGCGGAGGGCGAGGGATTCGAACCCCCAAGGGTGTTAACCCGGCGGATTTCAAGTCCGCTGCCTTACCAATTAGACTAGCCCTCCGATGAAAGTATCTTTTTCAGGTTATTTAAAATATCTTTTTTGTCAAGTAATAAGTGTTGTCGAACTTACAACGGATTTATTTGTGATTTTTTGAAATTTGTCACGGTGTTGTGAGCGAACCTTGTCGGTTCAGGGATTCTGTATTTTATGGAGCATTTCAATGTCCAATCCAGTGCGGATTCGAATCCGATGAGGTTTCCTGGGCTGATGAATATCGGTTTTACATTTTTTCGTGTTCTAACCACCATTCCGATTTTTTCGCCGTTGGTGGTGAGCCAATTCCAGCTTCCTTTTTCGATGTCAGGTTCGTCATATTCGCCGATTAGTCGGCTTTTCGCGATACCTATTGTAGGGACACCGAGAAAAAGCCCGATGTGAGCGCCGAGCCCCAATTTTCTCGGATGAGCGATGCCTTGACCATCTATCATTACGAGCTCGGGGGTTATTTCCAATTTCTCGAAAAGTGAAAGTAGAAGTGGTGCCTCGCGAAAGGTCAAATATCCAGGGATATATGGGAATCTCACGCGTTCTTTGCCTGTGTGCTTCTCGACAATTTCGAATTCGGGGTATTTTATAAGCACCACCGCTCCGAATGCGATTCCATCTTTCGAGAATGCAAGGTCACCTGCCGCTATGTAATTAACATCCGATACTTTGCCATCTACTATCACATTTTTCGCGAGTTCTATCTGTATAGATTTAGCATCGGATAGTGTGAGATTTTCCCATCTGTGAATTTTTTTAATTTTCATCGGTATCACCTTCGAGTAAATGTTTTTCGATATCATCATCCGCTAAACTCAAATGACTTCCACGCCAGTAAATTTTCCCGCAATTTTCGCACCGCCAGAATTTATCGTGCGTGAGATATGTGTATTCGGGGACTTTACCGAGAACACACGACTTTGCGACCTCGTCGATTTTTCCATTACAAACAGGGCATCTTATGAGGACGATTTTCGGTTCGATTGAAAACTGCGATGTGATTTCTCTCAATTGTTCCCAAAGACTGTTCGCACGGACGAGATATGCCACAGAACCCGCTCGATATGCGAGTTTGGTATCTCGTGTAATAATCGTCCTTTTCTGAACTAATGCGTTAAACAGTATCCAATCGTCGTCGGCATCTACTTTGTATATAGTATCGTATCCGAAGAGCCTGAGCCAGCGAGCGGTCCTGCCGAGCATAACATCGACGATAAATTTTACTTTTTCCCGGGACATAGAATTAAAAATTTGAATAAATATACGCGGGTAATTCCGACAAGCCATAAAAAAATGGCCCAGAGTGGAATTGAACCACTGACCTCGCGCTTATCAGGCGCGCGCTCTAACCAAACTGAGCTACTGGGCCATCGAGCAAAAGATATATAAAAACAGCAAAACGAGATTCTACGCTCAATATTGCTCCCCCTAATCTGGAGGATACCGGACTCGAACCGGTGACTTCAAGCTTGCAAAGCTTGCGCTCTCCCAACTGAGCTAATCCCCCGTCCATCTTATAACGCTAAAAGACATTTTAAAATTGTCAAGAAAATTCTTACCGATAGTTCTTTACTTTACGCCGATGGTATCCAGAATTAAGAAATTTACGAGTGGATAGAGGATTATTCATTGCACCGCAACGATACAATTGTTATATTTTAATTTAAGAATTTTCAGTAGCTGATTGGATGTTCGGTTATAAAAAATTTATCGAACTTGATTCATAATAGAATCGCTCGTTTGTTGTCAAGTATAATATCAAAAAAGTTATGATAAATTTATAAAAATACTTGCCTTTTTGATAATATATTTTATATTTTAAGAGATTAGTAATTATTTTATCATAGTTATTTTTTATAATTCAAGTATTTATACTTATAGGAAAAGGTGATTGTTATGAGTGAACAGTTTGGTAAAATCGAGCTTGATGATTCTAAAAGTTATACTGCACAGGACATAAAAGTTCTTGAGGGTCTCGAGGCGGTTCGCAAACGCCCTGCGATGTATATAGGTTCAACTGGTCCGGATGGTCTACATCATCTCGTCTACGAGGCGGTGGATAATGCCATAGACGAGGCACTGGCAGGATATTGTAAAAATATAGATGTTACGATTCATCAAGATGGCAGTATTACGATTATAGACGATGGTAGAGGGATTCCTGTGGATATTCATCCCGAGCTCGGTATTCCAGCTGCGGAAGTTGTTATGACCAAGCTTCACGCGGGTGGAAAATTCGATAAAAAAATATACAAAGTATCGGGTGGATTGCACGGCGTTGGAATTTCTGTTGTCAATGCGCTTTCAGAAACTCTCGAAATGGAAATCTGGCGTGATGGTGAAGTATATCTCCAAAAATTTAGTCGTGGTGTTCCATCGATACCTCTCGAGAAGCAAGGGAAAACGACTCGCCGAGGGACGAGAATCACATTCAAGCCCGACCCGGAGATTTTTGAAATCACAGAGTTTTCGTTCGATACACTATCGGCGAGGCTGCGCGAATTGGCTTTTCTCAATCCAGGGATTAGAATTAAAATAAGCGACGAGCGCGATGATAGAAATGTGGAATTCAAATATGATGGTGGTATCGTCGAGTTTGTAGAATATCTCAACCGCGGAAAGAAACCTATTTTCGCTCCGCCGATTTTTATCTCGGGGGAAAAAAACGGTGTATCGGTGGAGGTTGCCATCCAATATAACGACAGTTATAACGAGGTGGTTTTACCATTTGCAAATAATATTCATACGGTAGAGGGTGGAACTCATCTCGCGGGTTTTCGTTCCGCACTGACTCGCTCGCTTATGAACTATTCGTCATCGAAAAATATATTGAAGAAGAACGATTCGTTCACGGGGAACGATGCTCGCGAGGGATTGACTGCTGTTATTTCTGTTAAAGTTCCCGAGCCGCAGTTCGAGGGTCAAACGAAGGCGAAACTCGGCAATTCGGAAGTCAAAGGTATCACGGAGACATTGCTATACGAAGGACTTTCGACCTGGTTCGAGGAACATCCCGTTGCATCCAAGGCTATAATCGAGAAGGCACTGAGAGCGAGTCGTGCTCGTGAAGCTGCTCGTCAAGCGAGAGAACTCGTTCGCCGTAAGGGTGCACTCGATTCGGCTGCACTTCCGGGGAAACTCGCAGATTGCCAGACGAAAAATTCTGATGAAGCTGAACTGTTCATCGTCGAGGGAGATTCCGCTGGCGGATCCGCCAAACAGGGTAGAAACAAGCGATTTCAAGCAATTTTACCACTCCGCGGGAAAATTTTAAATGTCGAAAAAGCACGCATCGATAAGATGCTAAAGAATGACGAAATTCGTTATCTCGTCAAGGCAATCGGAACGGGTATCGATGAGGATTTGGATATGTCGAAATTGCGTTATGGAAAAATCATTATTATGACAGATGCCGATGTCGATGGTGCACACATAACGACACTTCTGCTAACATTTTTCTTCCGCCATATGAGACAGATTCTCGAGGATGGCCATCTTTTCATCGCTCAGCCACCTTTATATAAAGTCAGAGATGGCAAGAAAGAACAATATATCAAAGATGATAAAACTATGGATAAATATCTTATCCGTGAAGGTTCTCAGGGCACAGTGTTAATCGATAGGAATGGTGATAAAATCGACGAGAACAAGTTGATTGCTTTCGTCGGCGAACTTTCCCAAATAGAGAATATCTTAAATTTTTTCGCTCGCCACGGAACACCCAAAAAGTTGCTCGAGCTCGTAATTAAACATAGAATTCGCACATTCGACGACCTCAAATCTCAAACAGATATTCTCGAGAAACTGCACAGAATTTCGGAGGACGCAAAAGCGATTGGTTTCACAGTTAACTATTCCACAAAATATGATGAAGAACATCTTTGCTTCGGAGGGATACTCGAATTCGAGGGCGAAGGTTCGTTTGGAACACTCGAATTGAACCACAATTTTATCGCCAATCCCGATTTTGTTGAACTTGTTCAGCGGCTTGCACCACTTATGGATGACCATCCGCTGCCGATTTCACTGCATAGAAAAGAAAAGGTTTGGAAGTTTATAACATACATCGAGTTGCTCGAGAAAGTTCGTGAACTCGGACGAGCGGGGAAATACATCCAGCGATATAAGGGATTGGGTGAGATGAATCCATCACAACTATGGGAAACTACGATGAATCCCGAGACGAGACGATTGCTCGAGGTAAAAATCGAAGATGCCGCCAACGCAGATATGATTTTCTCGGTCCTGATGGGAACACAGGTAGAACCTCGCCGCGAATTTATCGAAAACAATGCTCTAAATGTCAGAAACCTCGATGTATGAGAAACAGTAATTCCCTGAAAATTCGTTGGATTGGGAAAATTTAGGTGCGGTTTTCTTTGTCATAAGATTTATCATCCCATAAGTTTTTTCTTGTTATATTCGATTTTTCGGCGATATTGTGAACAAATAAATTCACAGTGGAGGATTTATGAATTTTGATAAATTTTTCCTGAAAGCAATTGAACAAGGCGTATCCGACATTCATTTTAAGGTTGGAAGACCGCCTATTGTAAGATTATTTGGTGATTTGTTTGTTGTCAAGGGAGCGCCACTTCAATCCGAGGATATAACAAATTTAGTATTCAGCCTCTTGGCACAGGCTAAGGGGAAACATCTCCGCTCGTTCACCGAAATAGATACCACCTATTCTATTCCGGGGAAAGCCCGTTTCCGTGTGAATATATACAAATCGCGAGGCGAGTATGCTATCGCTATGAGATATATCCCGCTGGAAATTCCCAGCCTCGATGACCTCCGTGTGCCTACACCGATTCGGGTGCTCGCTCGTAGACCACGAGGTCTCGTGCTTGTTACAGGAATTACAGGCTCCGGGAAAACAACGACATTGGCATCAACAATTCAGTTTATAAATGAAAACCGCAAGGTTCATATTATCACAATCGAAGACCCTATCGAATTTATATACAGTGATGCGAAATCGATAATCCATCAACGCGAGGTCGGCGTCGATACACCGAATTTTCTAAAAGCGCTCCGCGCATCACTTCGCGAGAATCCCGATGTTATTATGGTGGGGGAGATGCGCGAGGTAGATACCATAGCGACAGTTCTTCGTGCCGCAGAAACAGGACATCTGGTATTTTCAACATTTCACACGGTCGATGCAAAGGAGACAATCGCTCAAATGATTTCATATTTTCCAGATAGTCAGCAGCAGCAAGTCCGCTCGCAGATTGCAGCGAATTTGATAGGTATAATCTCGCAAAGACTTATCAAGCGACGCGACAAACGGGGTTTAGTTCTCGCAGCGGAGGTTATGGTTACCACTCCTACTATCCGCTCGGCGATTCTGGAAAACCGTATAGCAGAAATACCATCGCTAATAGCGAAAGGGGCTGGGGAATATGGAATGCAGACATTCAGCCAGGCGGCTGTGAAACTTTATAAGGATGGACTTATTACCGAGGAAATCGGTAGAGCTGCTGCCACCGATGCATCTGAGTTCGACAGGGCAATAAAATTCACAGGATAGTTCGATGAGAATATTTCAGAAGGCAATAGCGACATTTTTCGGTGCTGGCTATGCTCCGATTGCATCGGGGACTGTCGGAAGTTTTTTCGCCGCTGTGCTGATTTGGTTTCTGATACCGACACAATCGATATGGTATGCCATTAGTTTGATTATCTTATTGCCAATCGGTGCTTATTTCTGTGGCTTCGGCGAGAAATTCTGGAACAAAGAGGATGCCAGCCAAATCGTTTTCGACGAGGTAATCGGAATGGGTATCACATACTTATGGATGCCGAAGGATTGGCGAATTTTCGTGGTCGGATTTTTACTCTTTCGTGCTTATGATATTTTAAAAATTCCGCCGGCAAGCGCTGCTGAAAAAATTAAAGGAGGCTGGGGTGTTCTTTTAGATGATGTGGTAGTCGGTATTTATGCCAATATCGGCTTATGGATTCTGCGATATTTCCTTCATTGTTAGAGTGTGTTGTGCTTTCGCGTGGCAGATTTGCATAAATTCAGTATCGCGTTGAAACCCGATGATGAATAATAATCCTGAACTCATCTTAAAGATGGCTTGGCAAAAATTCTCCGAATGGTTTTAATCATTTATGGGGAAGTTTTTTCTGCTGTGGAATTAAAAAACACTTGCAATTTTTGTTTTCGAGAATTATTTGACTTTTCAAGCAAAGAATTTAGTATCGAGGAGAAACAAAATAATGTCGTATTCTAAAAAGAAGAAAACGAACAGTCGTGATTTAGAATTTAGAAAACACAATCAACTTGTTGGCTTGGTTTCGTTTATGCTGGCGATAATAATTGCTTTAATTCTACGGGCGACCATCATTCAAGCCTTCACCATACCATCGGGTTCGATGGAGGATACTCTTATAATCGGAGATTTTTTGCTCGGCGAGAAAATAACATATCACTTTCGCTACCCTCATCGTAATGAAATTATAATTTTCAAATCCCCTAGGGAAAATAAGGACTTGATAAAAAGATGTGTCGCCATCGCTGGCGATACTGTCGAGGTGAAAAACAAGGATTTGTATGTAAATGGGAAAAGGGTGCCCCTTCCTCCGAAGGGAAAGCATGTCGACCCGCGGTTCTATCCGCGGAGGGATAATTTCGGTCCATATATCGTGCCTAAAAACTGTGTTTTTGTGATGGGGGATAACCGCGACAATTCCTACGATTCACGATTTCTCGGTCCTATCCCATTGAAAAACATAAAGGCGCGACCGATATTTGTCTATTTATCTATCGACTTGGGACCAGAGGCTCGAACTATCCAGCGTTCTATCGATATCTACAAAATTTTATTCAAACGATTGTTTCGCTTTCCACCTGCATTCAGATTGCAGAGAATCGGTTTGATTGTTCAGTAGTTCCTTTGATAAAAAAAGCAAATTATAGAGGAGTGCTTATGAAACGGTTATATTTTTTCGTATCGATTTTTCTTATCGTATTCTCTATTGTGCCGACAGCCGCCCAAATAACCGCGGGACGAAAGAACTCGAAGACGATGCTTAAAGTCGGTAATATCACATCGGAAACGAAAATCGATAAGGTAACAGTATTTGCAGATAGGTCGCTTGTGGAACGAACAGGCAAAATCAACATTCCCGCTGGTGAATCTAAGTTGAATATAGAATTTCTGCCTCAGCAGATAGACCCGAAGTCGATTCGTGTAAATGCCGAAAGTAATACCTCTGTTACTCTCGGTGGTGTTGAGGTTTTCTACGAACATTGGACACCTGAAACTATTCAGGCGTTGAAAGATTCCATTCAGACAATTCAGGATAGACTCGACGAATTAAAAATAGAGGAGGATGGTCTCGCAGTTAGAAAGGATTTCGTAAAATCTGTGGCATCTCTCGGTGGTTCTCAGCCGAAGGACCAAAAACTCGTTATAATTCCTCAAAATCTTGAAACAACGGCATCATTTATAGAAAATCAATTGAAAAGTATCGCTGCTGATAAAACATCGATTTCACAGGAAAGACGAGAACTAAAAAAGAAATTAAAATTGTTGCAGGAGAAATTGTCAAATATGACAGGGAGCGGTGCAGGAAGAGGCTATCGAGTGGAAATTCCTATCGATTCAAAATCCGCGGGCAAATTAACTGTTCATCTTCGCTATGTAATTTACAATTCGAGTTGGTCGCCCGCATACGATGCTCGATACGATGATGCCACTGGGAAAGTTCATCTTACATACTTCGGTTCGATAACTCAAAGCACAAGCGAAGATTGGAAAAATGCGAAAATCTTCCTATCGACAGCGCAACCTCAATTGGGAACGCAGCCGCCTAATCTGAATATCTGGTATCTGCGTAAATACGAGCCGCAATCATATACCCGCAAGGGATATTTAGCACCGCGAGAGAAAACGATTGAACTCGCCGAGGATGTTGGTGCCGCTGCACCCGTCACCGTTAAGGCAAAATATTCTCACGCTAACGCACTGGTATCCGGTGAAAATGTCGTGTTCGAGGTATCTGAACGAAAAAATATTCCATCCGATGGCCAAATCCATAAGGTTGTTATAGCGGAGCTCACTTTCGATGCCGACAAAAAATTTGTCACTGTTCCCAAACTCGACCAGAAAGTTTATCTAACAGCGAAATGTAAGAACTCGTCGGATTATTTACTTCTCCCCGGTGAAATCGCTGTGTTTCAAGGAAACGATTATGTCGGCACGCAATATCTCGAAAAGTCGATAGCGTTCGATGGGGAAATCACTCTCGCTATGGGACCTGTGCAAACGATAAAGGTCGAACGCAAACGGGTTAAGGAATTTTCAGAGAACACCGGTATTATCGGACAGAATCGACGGGAATTTTTCGCATTCGATATAACGATAACCAACAACTCGAGACATTCGGCGGTTGTCGAGGTCATCGACCAGATTCCTGTTTCCGCCGATGAAAAAATTAAGGTTGAGGATGTAAAATTCGAGCCTCAACCCGATAAGCGAGACAAGGATTTCGATGGACAAATCATCTGGAAAGTAAAAATCGATGCGGGCAAGAAGAAGATTTTGAAATACCAGTTCGG
>CAYRNI010000096.1:0-8871 GCA_964425665.1 uncultured bacterium | reverse complement strand
ACGGTTTGGAAAACATTATCCGGTGGACATATCGGACATAAGGAAAATATCGCTGTGGTCAAATTGCCCGATGAACGCCTATTCAAAATCGCCGAGGTGGTGAATGCGAAAAAAATTACTCAGATAGAACTGGAATTTCAGGATACTATCGGCGATATAACGCGTGGCGGAACGATTTTCTCGGACATTCAGGGTGCCGATGGATTGATTATCGTTCTGCGAGGTTTCGATGAGGGTTTCGGCGAACCCGATATTCTGAACGATGCCAAATCTATCCGAGAGAATCTGATTCTTTTCGACCTATCCGCAATCGAGACGAGGACGAGTTCTATCACTGCGGAAATGAAAAAACCTCACTCCAAGGACGAAGCAAAAATTCTCGAAAAAAATCTCGAGGTGCTGAAAAAGTTCGGTGAAGTCTTGAATAATGGGAAACTTATCGCCGAGTTAGCTCTCGATGACGACGAGCGGAAACTTGCACGCAATCAAGGTTTGCTGACAGCGAAAAAAATGTTCGCGATTGTGAATACCGAGGATAGTTGCGAAATACCAAATGGAGATGATTTAGGTTCGATGTTCGGTGAAAATGTGGCGGTAATCCCTGCGAAATTTTTGCTCGAACTCGCCGATATTCAACACGATGAAGCACAGGCATTTATGGATGAACTCAATATTCCAAAAGATATTATCGACCGAACTTTGCGGGATATATACGAAAGATTCGGTTTCATAGAATTCTACACCGGCAACGAGAAGGAGGCGCGAGCGTGGTCTATACCACAGGGGACAATCGCTGTCGATGCCGCTGGGAAAATTCATTCGGATATCGGAAGAGGATTTATCCGTGCAGAAATCGTCAGCTGGGATAAATTCATCGAGGCTGGCGGATATGCCCAAGCCCGTGCAAAAGCATATTTCAGAGTCGAGGGAAAAGAATATGTGATGCAGGATGGCGACTATGTGGCGTTTCGGTTCAATGTGTAATTTTTTATTGTTGACAATTGAATTTATATAACTTAAATTTGATAAAATTCAAAAAATTTATGGAGGGTTGGCAATGAAGAAAACGATTGTTGTGTTAGTTTGCATTGCGAGTATTTTGTTCGCGAAGAATCCAGTGTCGAAACGGATTTTCTATGTTTCTGATTCTCATCCAATTTCTACCGAACTCGTGAGCGAGTTGTCTCGGGCAAAAACTTCGGGTGATGTTGAGCGGATTAATTCTATTCAAAGTCGGCTCGACCGATTAGCACATATCCCTGCGCCTATCTCACTCGAATGCAATTCGGTTGTATCGCCACTTCCTGAAATTCCACCGAGAGCGGATAAGTCTTTCGACACGGATGGGTATATCGCATCGAGCTCGAATTTCGAGGGCAGCCCTGCAATCGCTGTGTCGAGCGATGGCACGATATTTGCAGCTTATATCGCATCTCTGGACACTGTCCCTCATAAGTTTATTGCGGTGGTCAAATCCACGGATGGCGGATTGAGTTGGACTCCGCTGATTAGCGTAACCGATCCATCATACGATTTGGATTATCCACAACTGGCTATCGGCGAAGGCGAGCAGAATTGGGTTTTTCTGAGTTGCAATACATCGGCGAACGATGTTCAGGTGGCTCGGTTCAGTTTTACCGGTGCAGGCGGAGAAATCCATTCTGTCGATGGCTCAGCACTGGCTGGAAAGCGAAGAGCAAAAATCATAACCGACACAGATTATTACTATTATGTATATGTAGCATATATTTGCAGTGGGATGTTCGATACCGATGTTCATCTCGCTCGCTCGACGGATTTTGGAGTAAGTTGGACTCAGGTTGATTTCACAAATCAAGGGACGGAATACTGCGATATCGCATATCTCGGCGGCGGAAAACTTTGTGTCGTCACTCAGACTAATTCCGGTGAGACAGGTTCGATTTGGTCTGCCACCAGCTCCGACTATGGTTCGAGTTGGAGCTCTGGCTCTAATATCGTATCTTCGGGAGCATATCCGAGAATAGCAGCAAACGGCGACGATGTAATGGTCACATACACATACAAGTATTCCGATTCCGACCACGATATTCAATATGTCCACTCCACCGATGGCGGAAGCACCTGGGAAAATGGTTCGGTTACTTATTCTTTTCTCGATGAGAAATTTGCAGATATTTCCGCCGGTGAAAACTCATTTATGCTCGCGTATTGGAAACAGGGGAAAATCGAATTTGCATCCTGTCCTTTCGGTGGGTATTGGGGTAGCGAGGTCGATGTCTCCGACGAGGCTACCGCTGCTGAGACTTTTCCCGCCATATCTGTCTCGAATGAAGCCCCTGGCGGATGCCCTGTTATCGCTTGGGAAAATGTTTTTACCTCCTCCGACCACGATGTTAAATTCGATAAAAATTGCTGCGAAGAACTTACACCAAATCTTTACGCTTTTCCCGTGTCGGGGACCGCTCCGATGAATGTTACATTTAAAAATCAAAGCACAGGTTTGGTGGAAAATTTCATTATATATTTCGGCGATGGCGAAAGTTCAACCGAGGATTCGGTAGTCCATACTTATACCGAGCCAGGAACATACGAGGCTATGCTTGTTGCATCGAATTTCTGCATCACAGAGACATCGTCTGTCGAAATCACCGTCGATTGCCCCGAATTGACGGCGAACATATCGGTTTCCACAGTGTCTGGGAATGCTCCTCTAACAGTTTCGTTCTCGGACAGTTCGCAAGGCATCGTTTCTTCGAGATTATGGAATTTCGGCGATGGCTTCACGGATACATCGTCGGCGGTAGAGCATACATATAATACCGCTGGAACTTACAATGTTTCACTGATAGTTACCGATGTTTGCGGTTCTGTCGATACTGCGTATGTTACGATTTGGGTCTATGCACCGCTCGGTGCACAGATCACCATATCTCCCGCTATACTCGAATTCGGCGAGGTCTCTGTCGGCGGATGCGGTCCGCAATATCTCGCCGTCGGGAATGTCGGCGATGCCGACCTGATAATCGATTCTGTGAAAATCGCCGATGCAAATTATTCCGCTTCTATTTCTGCACCTATGACGATTTCTCCCGATGGATGGGATACAATCGAGGTTCAGTTCTGCCCGACAGATACCGGCAGAATAGATGCAGTTATGGCGATTTTTTCGAACGACCCGCACACGCCGATAAAGAGTGCGCCACTAACTGGGACAGGTGTAGAGACCCCCGCATCTGCTTTGTCGTTGACGCCAACTAGTCTCGAGTTCGATAGTGTGGCATTTGATGATTGCCAGAGCAAGCGAATTACCGTGCGGAACAATGGAACGAGTCCGATAAGAGTTAATTCGATGACACTTGTCGGTTCGGGGGCGTTCTCGATAACAGGAAGCGATACTTTCACGGTTGACCCCGATTCTTGGAGATATATCACGATTCGGTTCTGTCCGAATTCTTCGGCGAGTTCTTATGTCGGAACATTGTTCGTCCAAACGGATGTGGGGGAATATACGATACCGCTGAGTGGAACCGCATGGTCTGAAATGACTTGCATAGACTACGGTTCTTATCAGATTTGCTCCGACCACATCGATGGCGATAGAATTTATGGCAATATCCGTCTCGTCAATGATTTGGGTGATACTATCGCGATGATTAGTTCTGTCGGCGATGTGGGGGCATATATCGACCTCGATGTCGAAGCTGGGACAGGCGTGGCAAGATTTGTCCACGAGGATGGCTCGAAGCCGTATGTCTATGGCGGAGCATTCGACCTAACTTATTGGGGTATCAAATTCCGTTTCGACCCATCGACAGATATGTTGCCAGATTCTATCCGCGATAAAATCACACCCGATTCGCTGCTCGGTGCACCATTTTCGTATTCCATTTCGCTCGACCCTGCGGAAATCGATGTCGATGAAGGATACTGGGATATCTCCGGTGAGATTGCTATCAACAATGGACCTAATTTTATGGGCTCTGCGGGAGTGCACCGAAGAAGTCATTACGATGGCTCTGTGGAGTATTTTATAGACGATTTCGAACTCGGTCTATGGGATAACGCATTCAAATTCAAATTCCGCGATTTGTATGTTGTGGATGATACAATCGAGGCGAGGCAGATTTATCTCAAAGTCAATTCTTCGCTTATACCATCGACGACATTTATCGATGGCGGTTATTTCGAGATAAATGCGAGGTCGCTGGCGATATATCACGGCGAACTTATCAATTTGGATATGAGGATTACTTTCCCCGATTTCGTATTTCCCGCTGGCGGTCATACTGTCGGTATCCGAAGGGCGAGGTTGCAACTCGTATGGGAAGACGGCGAAATTTCGAGGTTTTCAGGCGGTGGAAGATTGTCGATTTCTGGACTTATGCCCGACCTCGGCGGAGATACATACATCGGAGCTTATGTTACGATAATCAGAGATGATGGTCTCGACGATGTCAGGCTCGAATTTATGGGATGGAGTCCTGGGGTTCCGCTCGGAGCGACAGGTTTCTTCTTGACAGGAGTCGAAGGTGAAATCGACCACATTACAGAACCCTCTGAAATATATATCGAGTTCGGCTGTCAACTTTCTGGCGGACCATCCGTGCCGTATTTCGGCTCGGTTGTTAGGATGGAGCCGACAGTTTCAATCGATTTCGGCGATGATGTGTTCGCCCTCGATGGCGATGTTAGATTTCTCGAGCATCTCGCTCGCGGTTCGGCGGGATTCCGATATTGGTGGAACTACGGCGGTGGCGGATGGGCATTGGATGGATATGCTAATCTTCGCACTGGAATCAACGACTATATCTGGGCGAGAGGTGGAACCGAACTCTCTATGTGGCGTGAACCCGTTGGCAGATTCCATCTTACAGGAAATTCTGGGGTCGAGGTTCACATTCAGCATCACGCTATCGCCTGGCTATTCCCGACACACGATATCGAAGTGGATGGAGCACTCTATTATGGTGAATTTAGACACGGTGGCGATTCCGGTGGACACTGGGGTGTCAAAGGTGAGGCGTATCTCAATTTCTTCGGACTTAGACCGTCTATCGCATACATAGATGGTCATACTTCACTGCTCGGCGATGCCGAATCCTACGAGCCGATGGAGATGTATCGAACATTCTACAAGAACGCCACAGTCGACGAGGATATTCGATATGAACTCGGCTCCACGGATATGAACCTGTTCACTATCCGCACAGCCAGCGATGTCAGACCGAATATTTCTATCGAGACTCCCGATGGCGATATTATTACGCTCGATTCTTGCTCGTTCGACGACGATGCACCGCTCGTTAGAACCGAGGGCTATTACGATGGACATTTCTATCGCGGCATAATGGTCAAACGGAATATCCCCGGCGTTTGGACAGTTCATCTTTCGGGATTGCCCGCCGGAGATACAGACCATCCCGTTCAAGTTAAAGGTTTCCACAATCCGATGTCGCTCGCTCTGTCCACAGAGTTGCAACCCGATGGATTCGATATTTCTGGCACTGTCGATGGCGTGAATCCAGAAGATACGGTATATCTGACGATTATGCTTAAACCCGATGGCTCCGATGCTGGCGGAAGACCTATTGCCGAGATGATGCTGACTGGCGATTTCACAATCGATACGACATTTACATTCGACCAGCTCGGTTTTGTCGAGGGCGATTATACGCTGATGGCTTACGCAGAGGATAATATCGATAGGTTCGCGGATTTCGTCGATAGCACGACTACGATTCACTTCCCGACGGATGTTGTTCCGCCGTCGGCACCGAGTTTCGCGATTGCATCGTGGGTCGATGACGAAAATATCAGGTTGACCTGGCAGAGAGTTTCCGAACCAGATGTCGCAGGATATAAAGTATATAAGGGCTGGAACGATGGTGGCGATATTGATTGGTGGGAAACTAACGATGTGGCGAACGCTAATTATTTCCTGTTCGACAATGCTAAGGTGATGCTCGCCGATAGTTTGCGTGAATCGTTCGTTTTCGGTATTTCCGCGTATGACAATGCTGGGAACGAAAGCGATATATATATTGTTTCGCCCACAGGTCTCGACCCGGCGACGAGAGATACCATTCCGCCTGTGGTCAATTTCGATTACACCGTTCCGAACCTCGCCGAACGCATTATGACAATATACTGGAACGGCGATGACGATATCTATTCCTATATTCTTACAATCAGCAATACCGATGGGGATGTGTTCCTGCAAACGCAGTTGCCCGGCGACCAGACAGAATATACTGCGGAAAAACTCATCCCCGGTGCAGACTATATGTTGACTATCGTCGCTATCGACTCGTCGCTGAATTTGAGTGTGCCCGATACACTCATTTCAGCATTCTACGATGTCGCGGACCAGGATGACGATGGTATCCCAGATTGGTGGGAGAATTTCTATTTCGATAGTCCCGAATCGTGTGACCCGACCGGTGACCCAGATGGCGATTTGGTGGATAATCGAAATGAATATCTCGCTGGGACCGACCCGAATAATTCGGATACGGATAACGATGGTGTTCCAGACCTTTCGGAAATCGCATCGCCAATCTTTGACCCGAACTCCGATGCGGACAACGATGGCGATAGGATACCAGATGATTGGGAGAATTATTTCTTCGGTTCGGATACTATTAGAGGGCTCGCCAACCGCGACGATGATGGCGATGGTTTGAACAATCTCGCCGAATACGAGAATCGCACCGACCCGCATAATCCGGACAGCGATGGCGGAGGAATTTCCGATGGCGACGAGGTAGCACTCGGCACCGACCCCAACGACCCATCCGATGATGACGATGTCGTTTGCACGATTTCTCTTCGTCGTGGATGGAATTTGATTTCACTGCCGGTAATTCCTGAAACTAATCTGTGGCAGAATCTGTTCCCGAGCGGTATCGCTCTGTTCGAGTATGATAACGAGTTGGGTGCATACAATATCGTGGATTCGCTCGAGCAGGGTGTCGGCTATTGGCTCTATTCTGTTGCCGATGTCGATGTGGACATTTCGGGTGTCCCAGTATTTCATATAGAGGATAATTTCGTAAATGGTTGGTTATTGATTGGTCCTCCGATGATACCGAGTGGCTATCCGTTGGGTTCTATACATACCGACCCTGCTGGATTGATTGTTCCTCCCGCATTCGAATACGATGGCGGAACGGGATATGCTACTGCACCGCTTCTCCAACCAGGCAAAGGATATTGGATTTTTGTCGGTGGCGATGGCGAATTCACGATGGATAGAAATTATGTGGGATTTATGCGCGATTTCGCATCGGGAGATATCGAGGCAGGAACACCTCCGCCTCCACCATCTCTCGATGGTAATTCGCTTCTGCCGGAGTCGTTTGCTATGAAAGTATATCCTACGCCGTTCAATTCGTCGACGAACATATCATTCGAAATCACAGAAAATACTTACGCGACAATAGATGTTCTCGATTTGAGCGGACACATATTGAGACACCTGTTCGATGGCGAAACGGAAAGCGGTATTTACTCGACTGTCTGGGATGGCAAAGATGACTCCGGTGAAAATTTATCCGCTGGGTTGTATCTGATTAGATTGAAAACCTCGAACGGCACGATAACTAAAAAGGCTTTGCTCGTGCGATAATCGAGGGAAAAGAATATAAAAATTAAGGGCAGCGATTTTCTTGTCGCTGCCTTTTTTATATCGTTTGTTTTGTGTAGGAGAGGTCTCCCGACCTCGATATAATTGTGTAATCGACATCGGGACAAATCGGCATCGGGAGATGCCTCCTACATATCTGCGATTTTCGGGATGATGGCTTTCACCAGTGTCGCCATTTTCGCATCAGCAGTGGATGCTGTGGCTAAAATTTCCTCGAGTGTTACTGGTTTGAGGGCATCGGGTAGACACATATCCGTGATAATCGAGAAACCCAGCACTTTCATCGATGAATGGACCGCGACGATGACCTCCGGTGCTGTGGACATCCCGACAGCATCGCCGCCGATTGTCCGCAGGAAGCGATACTCCGCTGGTGTTTCGAGGTTCGGTCCCGAAACGGGAACATAAACTCCTTGAACCAGCCTTATGCCGAGTTCGAGCGCTGTTTCCTCAGCAATCTTGCGAAATTCTTTTGTATATGCGTTCGACATATCGGGGAAACGAGGTCCTAATGTATCATCGTTCTTGCCTATGAGCGGGTTGTCGCCGATGAGATTGATATGGTCGGTAATTAGCATTATATCGCCGGGGCGGAAAAGCGGATTGAGTGCTCCCGCAGCATTGGAAACGAGCAAAATATCCACTCCCAATGCCTTCATAACTCGCACGGGATATGTGATTTGCTTCATCGTCCAGCCCTCGTAGTAGTGGAATCTCCCTTGCATCGCCATAACGGGCACACCGGCGAGTTTCCCAAAAATCAATTTCCCCGCGTGACTTTCCACAGTGGAAACGGCAAAGTGTGGAATTTTCTCATAAGGGATTTCTGTTTCGACATCGATAGATTCGGCTACCTTTCCGAGTCCTGTGCCGAGTATTATTCCAATTTTCGGCGTCCCTGCATAATATTTGCGAATGACGGGTATGGTTTCTTCGAGTTGCTTGCGGATTTCGAGCATTTTTACCTCCTAATCGAAAATTCAATTTCAAATTATATAGTTAATCGATACGAATTAGATATCAAAAATAAAAATTATATTTTTATAATTAACTTGACAATATGAATATTGTCGATATTTTTGGCAATGGTCGGAAATTCAGAAAAGATTTCTGCGAATTAGGTGATTTTTTAATTTCTTTGAGATGCGTTTTTATTTTTTCCCTCACCCACGGTCCCTCTCCGGAAGGGAGGGAGAAGCATCGCGAAGTATTGAAATACATCGCTGAATGTATTGAAAACCGTC
>CAYRNI010000095.1:0-8945 GCA_964425665.1 uncultured bacterium | reverse complement strand
CAAACCCCTACCATCAGAAACTATTATTTTCACCGACGAATTGAACGGATTGGGAAATGCCGATAGAATATATGGACTTTCGGGGAGATATTCCTCGATGCCCGATACCGTATCGCCATCGAGACCGACCTCGACGACCATTCCATCCCAATCCTCGGCATCGAACTCCGGCGACGATGACGAACCGATAAGCAGTAAATTATCACCGATTGCTAAAATCGAACTCGCCCAATCATTTCCTGTTCCGCCATAAGTTCGCTCCAAAATTTCTGTGCCATCGGTTGTATCGGCTTTGATGAGATAGAAATCATCGTATCCCGCACCTGTGGAATTAGTTTTCCCGAGAATGAACATCGCTCCATCCACAATCGCGACATCTTTCGCCACATCGGTATATATTCCGCCGAAAGTCTGCTCCCATTCTGTCCCCAGTTCTGGCGAATAGCGAACAGCATAGACATCTGTCATATCTACACCGAAGGATGCGGTCTCGCCGACGAGATATATTTTACCATCGCAGTATTTTATCCCGTAGAATTTATCGTTGTTCTCGCCGCCGAAACCGAGATTGAAGTAATCGGCGTATAAATCGGCGTTGACACCCGCAAGGTAGCCATTGCTGAACGAAGGAATACCAGAACCGTAATTTTTCGTATCCCCGCAGGCGAAAATCGTATCGCCTGAGAAATCGACATCGTTAAATTCATCACTTCCATATCCGGTAGAAATTACATTGTAGCCACCGAGCATCGTAGCACCATTTATCGCAAATAAAAAAGGCTCTTGCTGTTGGTCGGTAAAATCGACCCAATATTGTCCAACCGCAACGAAAACATCGTCCTCTGTGTATCTACCGATACGGTATAGACAGTCATCATATTCTCCACCGGTTAAAGTATCGCCATCGGATGGAATTTGTTGAATTAAATTGCCATCGCCATCGATTTTGATGAGGAAAAAATTGGAATACCCCGGAGTGCCTCTTCCGTATGAGTTTGTCTCGCCGACGATTATGAAACCATCATCGGTTTTTGCAATACCGTGAGCCTTATCGTTATATGGACCGCCATAGGTTCTCGAATCGACCTCGTCGCCGTTTTCATCGAGCCAGAGACACCAGACATCGAAATCGCCAGCGGTCGTCTGAGTGTAGCCGACGAGTAAATATCCACCATCATCCAGATGGACGCCGTCCTCGAGATAATCTTGTCTCTCTGTGCCGTAGGTTTTAAGCCATCCCGCAGTAGATAGCCCAACGACAGCAAAAATCATAAAAATCGTAAATACCCTGTTCATTTTAATCCCCCTGATATGATTGGACTTATAAAAATATTCTCATCTTGAGACAGATTTCGATAAGACTATAAAACAAAACAGGTTAATTCTATCAATCAATTTTTTCTATTTTTGTTTGTGCCAAAACCTTTTCAAAATCTTCGATATTTACGGTGGCGGTGCCCTCGGTTAGTGTCGATGCCGTTCCTGCGGCGGCGCCTCTGCGGATAATTTCATCGAAAGGCATTTCCGCCTCGAGTGCGAGAACCATCCCCGCAACAGCGGAATCGCCTGCACCAACAGTATTCACGATATCGACTTTCGGCGGGCGAGCGAGAACCGTTCTGTTTTCAGATACGCCGAGAAGACCGAGTTCCCCCAGCGATACCGCGACCACTTCGACATATTCGAGCAGCGAGCGAGCAGCGGGAACGATTTCATCGATTGTGTTCAGTTCGGAGCCGACGAGCATCGAGAGTTCGCGCCTGTTGGGTTTAATCATAAATGGTGTTCCCAGCAAACCCTTGCGAAGAGGTTCACCATAGGTATCGAGGATTACTCTCGCACCCTGAGATTCGAATATCAGCACCAATTCCTCATACACCGCTGGGTCCACACCGCCGGGGACACTTCCTGAAATCACGGCGAATTTCGGTTTCGGTTTCAGATTTCGGCAGTGATGGAATAAATCTGAAAGTTCGGCAGGGGAAACATCGGGACCCGAGCAATTGAACCTAATTTCTTTTTCCGACTCATCCTGCGAATGAATTATAACATTTGTTCGGGTTTCCTCCCTAATCCATACGAAATTACAAGCGACACCCTCATTCAGTAATCTTCCTTCCATCTCCTTTCCCACAAATCCGCCGAGAAAACCCATCGCTATACTTTCCCCACCGAGTTGACGAATCACCCGCGAGACATCGATTCCTTTTCCGCCGGCGTATCGCCGCTCACGATTTACTTTGATACTATCGAATTCCCGAATTTTATCGACATAAAAGGTTCTATCCAATGCCGGATTCAGTGTCAGTGTATAAATCATTTTATCCCCCGACTTGTTTATGTTCACTTAATTTATCAAAATAAAATTAGAAAAAAAGATTTTTTTAGTCTCCTTACCAATTCGGTATTCGCCCAAGAATTTGAATCGATGAATTCTATACGGTTGAACATTTCAGAAAAAATTCATCGGGAGAAATTTTTTCTATCCATTATATTTATTAAAAATCGGGGAGTAGCATTACCAGAAATTATAACCGCGCAACTTGTAAAATCATCCGAATCTGGGTATTATTTGCTTAAAGCGAACAATTTAGTCGAAAATTTATATTTCCTTTTTTGAAAAATAATATATTTTTGTTTTTAATGTATTTTTTAGGAGTCGAGATGAAAAATTTCTTCGATATGTTCATTACATCGAGTCTGCTTTCCAAGGCGATAATCGTTCTACTTGTTTTGATGTCGGCTTATTGCTGGGCGATTCTCTATACAAAATGGCGCAGGCTGAAAAGGATAAAATCTACCAATAAAAAAATCCGTTCGATAGTCGCCGGAAGGCAAATATCCGATATCCTCAAACTCTCGCTCAAACCCGGTGATAATCCATTAGTGCGGTTGATAGAGACTGTAAAATACGAATCGCCACTCGAACAGTTCACAGATTCACAGGGCAAAAGAATAGTCCGGCGAGTATATCCCGATATTACAGCATTACGAGATAGACTCGATGCTGAAATCGATGTGATATTATCTCGTGAGGAAAGAAATATAGATTTTCTCGGGACAACGGCGAGCGTCGCTCCATTTCTGGGACTTTTAGGAACAGTGCTCGGTATAACATCGAGTTTCTGGGAAATCGGGCAACAAAGCACCGCTAATATCGCTGTTGTCGCACCAGGTCTTGCCGAAGCATTGATTACCACAATAGTCGGATTGCTCGTGGCAATTCCCGCTGCACTATCGTATCACTGGCTCCGCTCTCAGATGAAAGACCTCGTCTCCGAACTCGAACACTTTTCGAAAGAGATAACAATCAAAATCAGTAAAAGTAAATTATAATAGAAATATTAACATTCAACTTAGCGAAATTTCATCCATTCGGGTATGTTACTTTTTATTCTAATATTCATTATCATAATCATTGCGTCGATATTAGTTATGCCGATAAGAATATTTTGGTCCAACGAGCAGAATAAAACATCCATATGGAATGTATCCTGTCCGTTAGCGAGTATCGGTTCGGATGGCATTAAGATATTATGGTTCACTATCGGTCGAGGGAAAAAGAAAAAAAGAAAATTAACTAAGAAACAAAAGATTACTCACAAAAAGAAATCCGAACCTAAAAAAACTGTTGAGGAGAAACCGAGTGGGAAAAAATTCGATTTTGCAAAAATCGAAGAAATCTGGCATAACAGAAAAACTTTTGAAAAAATCGTTCACGCATTTTATATCTTTATAAAAAAATTAGTGGTCTCATTCAAATTCGATAAATCGAATTCATTAAGTATAAAATTATCGCTCGAACGACCCGATTTTTTGGGAATTATCTGCGGTGTCATCTATCCGATAATTTATTCATCACCGAAATTGAAATGGATTCGGTTCGAACCGGATTTCGAAAGATTCGAAGATGATGCTCAAATACACGGGAAAATCCGTTTGAATACGAGATTTTATCGTATTATCTTTGTTTTGATAATTTTGCTTTGGAAAATTCCGAAAGTCGAATTATATAGACTCTGGCGTGAAAATCGGAAGAAAAAGAAGAGATGAAAATTTTCATCAGATACATAATAATCCTTCTGCTCGGTGGAATTTCATTCGGACAAAAAAGTATTGGATTTGAATTTTTCACTCGCTCTGTCGGATTGCCTGCATTCTCGAACCCTGCCACATACTCCCCCGACGATGCATTCGCAGATTTTCTCTTCGATAATGGACTTTACGAAGATGCCGAGAATGAATACGAGCGAGTCGCTCAACTCAACAGGATGACATCGGCATACGATTACTCTACCTATCAGCGAGCTATCTGTTTCATAAAACTCGGAAAAATCGAGCAGGCAATAGATGTTCTGGATAGACTCGGCTACAACGCTTTCGACAAAGATGTTTCCTATCGAGCAAGATTATTACGAGCGCTTGCCGAATCCGCACTCGACAGACCGAGAAGAGGTGAATTTCTGCTATCCGATATCCTTCGCGATATGCCCGAATATTCTTCAGAAATATATTTCTGGAGAGGATGGCTCAGACTTATACAATACGATATCGATGAAGCCAAACAAGATTTCGACAAAGTATGCAACGATAGTCCAAGAAATGTATTTTACTTTCCACGGGCTTATGGAATAAAGCGGTGGCTCGATATCAATATGGATGATATACCGCTGCGGTCGGAATACCTCGCTCGCTGGCTCTCTGGGATTCTGCCAGGAGCAGGACAAATCTATGCGAACAGACCAGCAGATGGAATAAATTCTCTCATACTAAATGCTTCGCTGGGTTATCTCGCAATTAAAGAACTGCTGGCTAAAAATTATCTTCCGGGAGCATTTATTTTCACAGCGGCTTGGAACAGATATTACTTCGGTGGAATGATTCAGGCGGCAAATATGGTCCAAAATTTCAATAGAACTCAAATCGATGATGCAATCTTAACACTTATGAATACATATATCGGCGATAGTTCGATACCTATCGAACCCCCGTCTAAATATGAAGTTCATATCATAAAAAAGTATTTCAATGGAATTTCCGTATGCGCAGATTGGGCACTCTCGTCCTATCAGCACTATATCACCACTCAGGATGCTCAGGAGTGCCAGTTTCATCCTGGATGTTCGGACTTTGCGCGACTCTCCTATGCTAAGCGAAATCCATTTCTCGCTACACTCATCACATCGGACAGACTTCAGCGATGTAATCCATTCGCCCACAAATACTATCCGAAAGATTCCACCGGGCATTTAGTAGACAGCCTTTGGCAACCGTAAAAATTTTTTAAGATTTATTTCCCCTTTTTGCTCAATATAACTTCGAGCAAACGTTTTAATGCATCTGGGGCGAGTTGTTTCCGCAGATACCCTCTTATCGCGAGCGAAATCGCTCCTGTCTCCTCGGATACTATTATCACGGCGGCATCGGTATTCTCGCT
This sequence comes from uncultured bacterium, assembly GCA_964425665.1. Classification (GTDB taxonomy): domain Bacteria; phylum UBP14; class UBA6098; order B30-G16; family B30-G16; genus JAGGZE01. The sequence continues at coordinate 3,508 of CAYRNI010000095.1, read as the reverse complement.
CAATCCGACACCTGTTTTTGCCTGTTTGTATTGGATGTTGACTTTTCGGGAAGTTTTTTCGACCTTATCAAAATTAAAAAAATAAGGTTTTATCTATTCTTATTTCTATGTCGATATTCAAATCCTTCAACATTTTTTCTATATAATCTTTCAATTGGTTATTATTCACTACAATTCTCCAAAATCTATTTATTTGAATTTTTGGATATATCAAAAATTCAGCATTTCTTTTTCGAGTTCCATCTTCAAAATTTTTCCAATACTTAGCATTAATCACCTCCCACGGTATTTTATTTAACTCAGCGAGGTTAGAAAATAATCGAGTTGTTTTAGAAGCAACATTACCATCTGAGAACGCAAATTCGATTTCTTCATCTGAAATAACAAATGATTGAACAACAATAAAAAAATAGTCTCTTTGTTCTTTTTTCCTAGAATACAATGTAGGTGTTTTTGGAGTCAAATATAAAGGAACTAAATCATGTACAGAATACAATTTCCCATTGGAGAGTTTAATCTTTTTGGTTTCTCGCTTATCTTGAACATCTGGATTAGCAAATGTAATGTGTTTAATTTTTAATTTTTTTACTTCATTTAATGGTAATATTCCATTCTCTAAAATACCTTTCAAATTAAGTTTATGTGCAAAATAATAAAACGAATGAACTCTATATTCAGCTAGAATTTCTCTTATTTTATTGGATGATGGTTTCATTTTAAATCAAACAAATTGGGATAAATTTCATTATAAGTTTCTATTCGTTTAGGGATGTTATTTACGAAATTATAAATTTTTTCTATGGTTTTTTCACCAACTCCTCTTACTTCTTTTAACTCCATCATATTATGAACATTTCCCTTTTTTATTGCTTCTATTATTATTTTTGCCTGAGTAGTGGATAATTCAATATATTTTTTATAATCTTCTAATTGGAAACGCCATATTACATTATATAATTTGTTAAATAATTTATCACCCTCACCTGGTTTGTAGTGATATATTTCTACTTCAATATTTGGTAATGGTTCAATGTATTTAATCATAAGGGAAAGAATGTCTTTCTCTTTTAATCCACCATTGCCTGTTCCAAGTATAGGAAATGCGATAGATGTAATTTGTTCCCGTATGTATATTTTTGAGAATTTTTTTAATCCTAATTCAATATATTCGACTTTTGATGGATATTTCCAATGGTATTTTGTAGGAAAATTCAAAACCCATGGTATGGATTTCTTCCAAAGAAATAATTCCCCAGGTTTTAATTTTTTCTTTTTACAAAGGGTAACATATTGCTTATACATATCGGGAAAACGGTACTTAAATTCTAAAGCAATACCTTTCCCCATAATACCCACACAATTAACTGTATTTACTATTGTTTGACAAGATGTATTGAATATATTGCCGTATATTTCTCTTATATTCGCCATTTTATCAATATACTTTTTTATTTTAGTTTACTGATTTGAATAATACAAAAAATAATCTTAATTGCAAGCTTAAATCAATATTTCATTTTTTCTCTCTTCTGCTCAAAATAACTTCGAGCAGGCGTTTTAGAGCATCGGGGGTGAGTTGTTTCCGCAGATACCCTCTTATCGCGAGCGAAATCGCTCCTGTCTCCTCGGATACTATTATCACGGCGGCATCGGTATTCTCGCTCAATCCGACACCCGCACGATGTCGCATACCGAGTGTTCTTCGATATTTAGGGTTCTCTGTCATCGGAAACTCGCAGGCAGCAGCGACTATCTTGTCCCCGACAATAACTACACCGCCATCGTGAAGTGGCGTGTGCGGAGCGAATATCGTAGCGAGCAGTTCGGATGTGAGTTTTGCGCCAATCGGCTTCCCTGTTCGTGAAATATTATCGAGTGGAATGTCCCGCTGAATAGCAATAAGTGCTCCGATTTGCCCCTCGGATAAAATTTTCGCCGCCGAGACGAGATTATCCACTACTTCCACCGTCGGTTTGGATGAAAACGATTTGAAAATCTTGCTGTTTCCTATTCTCGTCAAGATATCGCGCAGTTCGGGCTGAAAAACAATTAGAAATGCGATTACCCAGACAGTTCCGAGTTTTTGCACTCCCCACGCAACGGTTTTTAGATTAAGCCAGTATGCGATTAGTGCACCGAGCAAAATCACGAAAAGTCCTGCGAGCATCGAGCGAGCCCGTGTGCCTTCCATAAGCAGCAGAACCGCATATATCACAGCGGAAACGAGCAGTATATCGACTATATCGCCGATTGTAACAGGGATGAAGTATATGTGAAATAATGTTGGCATTTATCAAACATAAGGCAATTATGTTTTTTTTCAAGTCGAAATTTAATCAGTAGAATTTATAATCAATTTTTAATTTGAAAATAGATATACCGATTATTTCCCATCGCTGAATTTTGCGTTAAAATAGTTCAAAAAAAACTCGACAATTTTTGTATCTTTTATTAAAACATCGGTATTATGCCACATTTCGAGTCCACTATAAGACCAGTTTGTAGCTCCCAAAATAACTGCATCATCTATGATTACGATTTTGGAATGAGTAATAGTATTTTCGCTATCGAATGTGGCTTCGACGCCATTTTCTTTGAAATATTCGATAGTTTCATTATTCATTTTATTCAACCATTCATTAAAATCACTTTTTTCCAATAATACCTTTGTGTTCACTCCTCGCTTTTTTGCATCGACAATTTCTTCTGCTAAAATGTCTCCTTTAGTATCCCCATTATTAGTTAGTTTGAACCCATAAACCATTACCAATATTCTTTTAGTAGCCTTTTTCATCATTTCGCTTACAATATCGTAATATTGCCTGTCGATAATAGGTATTATCTCGCCTTTAAAATTTTCAAACGGAGAAATATCCTTTGAAGAATCTTTCCATAGATAATTAAAATATTGTTGAAAATATCGAGCGATTGCCCTGTCGTTTATAATCACATTTGCTTCATTGGCATAACTTAATGAGGATTCGGTCCAGTTTGTCGAACCGATTAAGATAATATTTCCATCGATAATAATTATTTTATTGTGTGTTGTTTTTTGCGGAGAATCGAATTTTATCTCGATATTCTCCATATTCTTTAGAGATGTAATTATGGACCGGTTATCTTCTATACTATTTTCGAGTAATATTTTTATTTTTACACCTCTATCAGCTGTTTTTTTAAGTTCTTCGATTAAACTATTTACTTTTTCACCTTTTTTCACTACGAACATACTAATAGAAATAGATTTATCGGCTTGTTGAATTATTCTTTTAGCAGTCGGAAAATATTCTCTGTCGGTAATCGGAATAATTCTCGATGATGTTTCGCCATCGTAAATATTTGCATTTGTTTGGGCTACGCAATTAAATGTGGAAAAGATGCAGTAAAATATGAATAATAATAAATATTTCATAATATTATTATCTCGATTTTCATTCATTTCTCCAACACAAATTTCTCTATGATTTCGCCGACACCATCCTGGTCGCAGGAAAGCGGCGATACATAA
>CAYRNI010000094.1:0-8971 GCA_964425665.1 uncultured bacterium | reverse complement strand
AAAGCAAAAATTTTTATCAAGCGAAAAATCATACATTTCATTGCGCATACAGGGGCAATGCTGTTTATTTTTCTTATTAGATGTATCACCGCAACCGCAATCGTCAATCGCCGAGTTGTTTTTTTAGTTCGTCGAGTTCCTCGAATGTTTTGATAAGAACCTCCCGCGGTTTGCTGCCTTCGAATGGTCCGACTATACCAGTGGCTTCGAGTTGGTCGATAAGCGATGCCGCTCGGGTATATCCCACTCTCAATTTTCTTTGAAGATGTGAAGCCGAACCTTTCTGCGACATTATAACGATTTTTGCCGCCTCCCAGAAAAGTTCGTCTCGCTCGACCTGCATCATCTTTTTCGCTAGAACCTCCTTGAAAGAGAGTTTCTCCGATTGCGGATTCTCGAACTGTTTGAGATATTCCACAAGATTTTCACTCTCGGCGGTATCGACAAAAGAGCCGTGAATTCTGATTGGGTCGGCGAACCCCGATGGAAGATAGAGCATATCGCCGTGTCCGAGCAGTCTTTCGGCACCGCCCATATCGAGTATCGTTCTCGAATCGATTTTGCTTCTAACCTTGAAAGCGATACGCGACGGAAAATTCGCCTTGATAATTCCTGTGACCACATCGACAGATGGCCTCTGCGTAGCGAGAATCAGATGAATTCCCACCGCCCTCGCCATCTGTGCCAGTCGAGCGATAGGCTCTTCGATTTCATTCGCCACAGTCATCATAAGGTCGGCGAGCTCGTCGATGATAATCACTATATAGGGTAATTTCTGACCGAGTTCTGGTTTCGATTCCACAGCCCTATTGTATGCTTCGAGATTGCGAACTCGTGCCTCCGCGAGTTTCCGATATCGTCTCTCCATCTCGATTAGACCCCAGTTCAATGCGGCGGATGCCTCTTTATGCTCGACCACCACAGGAGCGATTAGAAACGGGATTCCGTTATATATGGATAATTCCAATCTTTTCGGGTCGATAAGCAGAAGACGAAGTTCGTTCGGGGTTTTTTTATAAATCAAACTCGTGATTATCGAATTTATGCAGACGGATTTTCCCGAGCCGGTCGCTCCGGCTATCAGAAGGTGCGGCATCTTTGCAAGGTCTGCCACAATCGGTTCGCCAGCGACTTTTTTACCCAATGCCATAGGCAATGCCGCCTTGGTATTCTGAAACGCCTGCGACTCCAAAACACTTCGTATATAGACAATCTCCTGTTCTTTATTTGGAATTTCGATACCGACAGTGCCCTTGCCAGGAATAGGTGCGACAATTCTGACATCACGGGCTTTGAGCGAAAGTGCCAAATCGTCGGCGAGATTAACTATCCGTGAAATCTTTATCCCAGGAGCAGGCTCGAACTCGAACCTCGTGATAACAGGACCGGGAGTGATAGCGGTAACTTTGCCATCGACATTGTAGGTCTTCAACGCATCGAACAACTTTTTTGCCATCTGTTGAAGTTCGAATTCGGAATATTTCAATGCCCGATTTTCTGGCGGATGCAAAATGCCTATCGGAGGTGGAGTATATTTCACCTCGTTCAGAACTATTTCGCCCTCGTTGTTTTCTGTTTCGGATGTCGTAACCTTGTCGGGAGAAATTTCACTGTCCTCATCGGCATCGAGAGGTTCGATTTCCTCGCCGGGACTTTCCTGAGGTTCAACAACTTCGGGTTCTTCAAAACCCTCTTCCTCTGATGTTATAGATTTTTCTTCTTCGATAACATCTGTGTTTTTTGGGGATGACTCGGTTTCTTCCTTCGTATCCTGTTTCGGCGGAAGTTCCGTTACGAGCCATTGGGGAGTTTCGCTCGGCTGTTCCTTTTCGCTCGGTTCGGGGATATTTCTAACTTCTTCGGTCCTTTTTATATCGCTCGATGTTGGAACGATTACCTCTTCTGTCGGGGCGGATGTTTCGGATGGTGAAATCGTGGAACTTTCTTTTCGGCTCGTATGTTTTTCATCGCCAGATATTGTTGGTTCGGATAATTTCTCACTCTTTTGCTGTTGTGAGGAAATTACAATCGGCGGAGGAACATATTTTTCATCGGTCATTCCCGGAGATATATCGTCGAGATTTTCATCGACTTTCATATCTTTCGATATTTCGCCCTTTCCAGCAGAGTCCTCGGCGTATTCTTCCGCTAATTTTGCTGCTTTGGGTGGAATTAATATCTCTTCTGGCAATTCCCCAGGAACTAATTTCCCCGTTCTCGCAGATGATATTCGTCTTTGGATTGCCTCCTGTCGCTTCCTGTGTTCCTCGAGCAATTTTCTTCTCTCACTGGCATCACGCTGTTTGCGTTTTTCGGCAATTTTTTTCGGCAAACCGACGATGCCTGCAAAAATATTGTATATAAATATAGCAGGGCGTTTGTATCCTATACCTGTTGCCCAGAAAAACCATAAGATAAATATTCCAAATGAAACAAATATCTTACCCACCGAGCCTGTATGTGCCAAAATGGATTCTAATAACTCGCTGGATTTCCCCAGTAAGCTGTTTGCCCAATCGCCACCGATGGCAGAAATCGGCAGTGCTATCGCGATTGTCCAGCCGAGCGTGAGTAAAATAATTTTTGCAATAAGCGTGAATTTCCACCGAAGAAATCTACCGACGCCGAGAGCAATCAGGATTAGCCCGATAATTATAGAGAAATATCCGCAGCAGATAACGAGTCTGAGCGCAATCCACGCTCCGAATGGTCCCATCAAATTATTTACCGAACGAGGTGCGGGCAAGAACCATTCGCCGAGCGATAAATCCGCCTCGTTATATGTGATTACAGATAGAACTATCCCCAGCCCTAATAAAATAAGCGATATCGATGCAAGAATTCTCATAGTTTTATTCGATATTTTGAACCTGTTCTCTTATTCTTTCGAATTCCTCTTTTAGAATTATAACGAGTTCGCTGATTTCGTTTATATCGGTCTTCGAGCCGATTGTATTGATTTCGCGATGGCATTCCTGAAGGATGAAGTTCAAAAAACTTCCCACAGGTTTTCGGCTCTTTATAGATTTTTCTATCTGAGCGATATGCGATTCGAGTCTGATAATTTCCTCTGTGCAATCGGCTTTTGCAGTAAGAAATGCTACCTCCTGTGCCAATCTTATCGGGTCGATTTCGATATCGCCGACCAATTGCTCCACCTGCTCGCGAAGATTTTTGAACCTCGAAGGCGTCGCATCCTTATGGATTTTCTCGATTTTCCGAACACAATTTTTAATATTGACGATTCTTTTTTGAATATCCGCTTGAAGACTTTTGCCCTCCTGCCTTCGCGATTGCCTCAAAGATTTCATCGCCTCGCTCACCGCAGAAAGAGCGAGAGATACGACCCGTTCCTGAGATTCGGTATTCGGAATTTTTGTGAAAATTTCATTCATCGTCAGAAATCTATCGAGAGAAATAACAGTCCTTTCTGGCATCAGTCGGTTTTCGATTTGTTCTATCAAATCGGCATACATATCGAGCAAACTATCATCGACGATTATATCCCAGAGTCGGACACCACTTCCACCTATTATTTGGGCATTCAGAAAAATTTTGCCTCGGCTAATTGTTTTTTTGATAATTTTTTTGATTTCGAACTCGGCGTTCGATAGAATCGGTGGAACTCTCATCTGAATTTCGAGAAATCGAGAGTTTATCGATTTAACCTCGACCCAAACCGTGATTTCACCATCGCTCGCCGAACCTCGCCCGAATCCTGTCATAGAATATAGCATTATTTCCCCTCACTTGCCGAATATAGATTTGAGACCACCCTTGATTGCATCCTCGTGATTTTCATCTTCATTATCATTGCCCGGTTGAGTGGGATTATTCATAATGTCTCTGAAATCTATCTTTTTCGGTGTTTCGGTTATCGCACTTTTTGCTCCGCTCGTCCCATACTTTAGCAATTCCATACTCATATCCTCAGATTTCATTTTCACGATATTTACCAGCGGAACTTTTTCGCTGAACCACATCTCGCTTTTCTCTTTCGTCCTCTTATCGATTGTCGTAATATGCTTGCATTTGAATGTTCCAGCGGGAACTGTAATCGTTTGCTCGTCGAATTTCACATCGGTGTTTTCATCACTCGCCCGATAATCCGATTTATGGCTGTTATCCTTTTCAGTATTTGCACTCGCCTGTGATTTTTCATAACTCGTATCCTGTGGAATATCGAACTCGAACTCGTAGGCTGGTTCATCGTTGCTTTTGGTGATTATCGACAAAGTTTTATTTTCGCCTTTTGAAAAATCACCCTTGATAAGCATTTTGGAAATATTGTGGTCGCCGTTATCGTTCCAGACCTCGATTTCGAACCAATGACATTTTTGCCCTCCGCAGTTTTCATCGCCCACGAGGGAAAATTTCATTCGTCCCGATTCGTTTTTATCTTTACTAATCATTTTGTATTCTACCCAAGCACCGTTTTTGAAGTTGGTTCTCTCAGGTGAAGTAATTCCTGAAAATGGGTTGAAAACATTGGGCATCTGTCCAAAAACAATCGACAATGAGAAGAACGAAATGAACAGGAAAAAAATTGTGCGTTTCATAAATTACCTCCAATTTTTGATTTTGTATAAAAATATCGGTTAGAATTCGATTTTGCAATCTTTTTTTGAATGCGAAGGATTTTAATGTTTTTCCCCTGCTGCTGGCAGGGCTATAACGAATGTAGTTTTCTCGTTCGGTCTGCTTTCGAGCAGGTAAAGTTTTCCGTGATGATAATCCTCGACGATTCTTTTGGCGAGCGAAAGTCCGAGCCCCCAGCCTCGTTTTTTCGATGTGAACCCAGGAGAAAAAATTTTTTTCTGGTGAGTCGATGGAATACCTTTACCATTATCACTGACGGCGATATTGACCTCTTTCCCATCGATGTTCGGTCTTATCGACACCCAGATTATTCCATCTTTCTTCTGTCCGATTGCCTCGACGGAGTTTTTTATCAAATTCTCCAACGCCCAACTTATGAGTAGTTTATTTGCCATAATCATCGGGACGGGTTCATAGTGTTCGATAAGTTCGATGTTTTTTGAGAATTGAGGCAACCGTTTTTTGAAATATGCGATAATTTCCCTGCTGAAAAGAATTGGGTCGAGCGGAGAAAGTTCGGGGATACTTCCTATTTGACCGAAACGGACGACGATTTTCGATAGATTTCTGATATCTTTTTCCATCTCGCCGACGATTCTTTCAATCTCATCGTAATCTTTTTCTTCGAGGCATTCGCGTGTCAGCTCTATCCATCCGAGTAGGGATGATGTCGGCGTTCCGAGTTGGTGAGCAGCTTCCTTAGCGAGTCCTAACCAGATATTTTGTTGCTCATAACTTTTAATTCTTTTGTATATTATAGTTCCGAGTATGAATAGAACGAGCATCACGAATGCCTGCGCGATAGGGATAAATACGAGCCATTCCACGACAGGCGATTCACCGAAGTAGATGTATGCGAGAACTTCGTTTTTCCCAGGGATGCGAACAGCGATAGGTGGAAATTTTTTCCCGTGACGCGCAAGCCATTTCTTCACTTTCTCTCTCGCGGATTGCGATGTATCGTTTTCAGCCACCGAAAGATTTCTCCAATAGATGGGTTCTTTGTCCGCATTAGTATATACCATCGGAAAATCTGCCTTCTGAATTATTTCCTCGAAAAGAATGGAAAGTTCGGGACCCTCGATAGAGCGGGAGAGTGTCATCGACCACAGACGAGCATAGGTATTCATCACGCGGCGGTTATACTGCATCATTTTGTCGCGGATTATCTCGGTGAACCAGAATACGATTACCAGCATAGCGAGTGTAATGAATATCATAACACTTATCGCCATCGGCGAAACACGATGATATTCGATACGATATTTTTCGCCGGATGAAAATATTTTCCTAATCCACTTCAACATAAAGAGAATTTACCAGATATTTTCGGTAAGTCAAGGAAACTAAAAAATGAAGCGAGTATATCTATGCATTCGATAATTCGATTTCCTCGGTCTATGCGATTTCATTTGTATCGTCATATTCGTCTAGTTCATCTGGTTCTCTGTGGGGATTGAACGGCGAGATGGATTCGTCCTTACGAATCTCTCGCAAAAGTATAATCCAAAGAGTAATCATCAGCGGGATTACTAAAAATGCGAGTAGAGAGCCTAATTCGGGTGAAAACACTTTGGAGGACATAAGGAAAAAATCGAAAAGTCCGTGAGCACCTGCCGCGAGCAATAAGCCCGAAATCGCCAATCGTCTCGCGATTTTGGGATGAAATTTACCTCGACCGAGACCATAACCCCAGAACGCCGAGAACAACATATGCGCCGCGGTGGAAAGTGGTCCTCGAATCAAAATGACACCGATACCCATCTTAGATATGTAGAAAAAATTTTCCAGCGATGCGAACCCGAGCGCCGCCGCCGATGAATAGACTATTCCATCTATCGGCTCATCGAACTCTTTCGTATAGTAGACAGCGAAAAGCACCACGCTGAATTTAGCAAATTCCTCTAATATTCCAGCGACGAACCACGAGGACGAGACCGCCTCGTAGAGAGTATCTATATTGCCGGATATACCAAGCATCGCAGATATACCAACCTCAATCAGTGCAACAGGTATCACAGCCAGAAATCCGCCAAGAAAAACCATAATAACATTACCCAACGGCTCAGGCTCGAACTTATCGCTTTTGTATATATACCACATCCAAAGGATGCCGGGTATCATAGCGACGATAAAATTTATTATGCACATATCGTCTCTCGATTATTTAAGATAAATTATTTTCTTTGCATCGATTAATTCGTTGTTCATCGTCGCACGGACGAGATACACTCCCGATGAAATTGTCTTGTCCGGTGTCCAGATGAATTGTCGTCCGTTCCAATGTATTTTCTCCGATGGAGAAGAACTTTTTTCCCCAGAACTCGCTAATTCACACACGATGTTCCCCCGCAAATCGTATATCGCGATTTGCAGATGATTCGAGATGGAGGCATCGATATTATTTATCGTAATTTTCACCGCGGAGTTGAATGGATTAGGGTATGTGAAAATCGTCATTTTCTCAGGAGTAATCGCCTTGTCATTCTGAACGAACAATTCCGTATTATGCCACCAAATCGCATCGAAAGCGATATAATCTCCCTGATGTCCAGTGGCATCGCCGAGATATACCTTTTCATCGGACGCACCCGTGAATTTGTATGTGCCGAGACTTACCCATTCGTTGGAATATGCCGATTGGTCGATTATCACAGTATCCTCGCCATCGGCGGAGAAAATGCGATAGCGAGCATCAGCGACACCGTGATTATCGGGGATATATGTAAGAACCTCATATTCCGCTGGGTGAGGAATTATCGGTTGCCATTCTACATAGCAGGTATCGACAGAATCGGTGGAATATGTCCACCAGAAATGTCCGCCATATCCTCCTGTGCCATCGTGCCAGAACGCAGGGTCGGCATAGCGATGGAAACCTGCATCTATGTCATCCACGAGTGTATCGACATTGCCGACATATAGCCACCGAACAGCATCCGCGACAACCACATCGCCGTCTGTGGCGGTTCTGTCGCTGCAACCCACATAGCCCGTAGTTCCGCTGTAAAATTTATACTGTCCAAGAAAATGCCAGCGAGACTCTGTGCCTTTTTGCGAGACGAACAGCGAGTCGTTGAACTCGCCGAAAACCCGAACGAACACGCTATCGCACCGATTGGAATTCTCCAGCCACCACATATACACATCGTAGACGCCAGAATCTGGGATATTGGGTGTCCATCTCGCCCAATCCTCTACTGTATCGGTGGCACTGCACCAGAGATAGTCGTTGTCCCATCCGAGTTCTGGCGATGCACCAGCGTTCCAGTTGCCGCCGCTGTTGAATTCTGAGTCGCCATCATCGACTATAATCCCCGAGCCGAGCGGAGAGAACCAGACAGCATCACAGCCGATATGTTCCCCAGAAGTGCCCGTTACATCGCCGACATACACATAATCTCCGGAATTGCAATAGTATGTTCCCAGCGAAACCCACTCATCGGAATACACAGATTGGTCGATTATGACAGTATCGACAGAACCCGAATGGTGGATTTGGTATCGGGCGTGGGCGGTAGCATAATTGCTCGGAATATATACAAAAATTTCGTATTCTCCGGAGCCGGGAAGCACAGGTGTCCAGGTTGCAGAATTGACATCGTCGCCAGATGATACCGAACCTGTCCAGAATGCGTGGCTATCGTATCCACCGTGCCAGGCGCGCCAGTAATTTCCAGGACCTCCCGTTGAAAATCCTGATGATAAATCATCCACAATCGTATCCGCTGGTGGCGGAGTGTAATCGGCTCGTGCATAGAATAGATAACGAACCGTCGGAGAGTAATTGCCATTGTCATATCCGGGCCAATCGTAATAAGCCATCTCGCCGTTGTATTGTCCCCAAGGTGATGTATTGTGGTCGCCGTAAGGGTCGTTGGAGATAACGGTATGGTCTGTAAAATAACCTCGCCAGCAGTTGTAATGTCCCGACGAACCGAAATAGAGCAGTGCGCACATAGGGTAATTATCGTCTATTTCACCTTGATATACGGACCAGGCGGGACTGTATGATGTCCACGCAGAATATACATTGTGTTGGTTCAATATAGCCACGAGCGAATCGCCATAAGTTCCGACTCTGTCTGTCGGACTGGTGCAAAAACCGTGCGCTCCATATACTGTCGTATCAGAATAGTAATCGCCGACTTTGGGAGCAAGCCCTGGATGGTCGTAGACATAACCGTTGTATTCGTATTCGTTCGGGACATACCATCCGAAATCGTGTGTGTGAGTATATGGATTCGAGCAGGTAATAGGATGCGGTGGAAGCCTATCATATCTCTGTATCGCCATCAATGCCGATGTCGGTCCGCAACTCGCCGAACCATTGAAATAATCGGGAACATCGTATTTCTGGTGAAGATATGGC
>CAYRNI010000093.1:0-8978 GCA_964425665.1 uncultured bacterium | reverse complement strand
AATGACCAATATCGAAAAAATTAGCGATGGTATCGATGCAAGTGCTAATGATATACCGATGTAGAAAAGCACCGTTCCCCAATACTGCGGATGGCGAGTTATACTATATATTCCATCGCTAACGAGTTTGGGCTTGATGTGAATATTTTTATGCGATGGATAAAGAATTTTCCGCGAGATAGTGCCGAGTGGGTCGATATCCACGCTGTCGGGACCGAGTTTTTTCCTGCCGAGATACCACACGAGCCATCCGAATAGAAAAATTAGCAAGCCCGCTCGTCTTATCCACGGATTCATAAGAAATTGATTGTAGGAATAACCGATTGTCAACATCAATATAGCCAAATCCACAATGTATGTTGCCATCGCTACCCAATATGCTAAAATATGTGTTTTATCAAAAGTGAATGTCCTAATTTTTTTCTCAGCCTTCGCCATTGCCATAATTGCTCCTTCATCTTGATGATAATTTCAGCAAAATTATTTTTTCAATATCCTCTAATATCTGCGTTAGTAGTGTTTCAGCCTTTTTCTTTTTACCGTTTATATAAAGTGAACGAATATTTCTATAAATCTCTTCAGATTTTTCATTTAGGTTGTTATTTATAACTATTGGAATTTTCGCCAGTTCTCTTCTGGGTATCGTGGGAGTGCCAACTCCTCTCGACAACCTTCTAATTTCTTTTTGGATTGAAGGAGTTTGCAAATAAAGGGCTATATAATATGGGCTAATGCCGTTCCTGAACAATCCCGATTTTCTTAAAATGTAAATCCAATCATCCGCTATTCCTTCGTCCTCTTTATCTGTAATTACTGCGGTTCTTCCCATACAACCCTCGCCCAATCTGACAAAAACAATATCATTGACAAATACATATGCGCTTTCTCTATCCATAGAGGAACCTGGTATAACAATCTTTTCCGATTTGTTGTAATCTATTCCATATTTGGTAACATTTTTGGCAGTAATCAAATGTTTTCCGACCGCCCCAAATTTTCTATTTGCTCCGTATTCAGCATAACCATTTTTTATTTCGAAAATTTCGCCGAGGCGAAAATCCGATTTTATGTTTAACCTATTGAGATAGTATTCAGGATATAAAATATTGCCTTCCAATTCGACGAATTCACCACCTAAATCTCCTATCTTGAGTTCAGACAACTGGGAAAAATCACTTAGAATAGTCATTAGAACTGGACCCTTATGCCCGCTACTATTTTTTTCCCCTATCATAACAATTGTTTTTGAAGTTGTTTTTATTCCTAAGGTTCTGAAAATATTTCTTGGAAGTGAAATGATTGCTTTCAATTGAATATTTTCCAAAATATAGTCTCGGACATATCCAAGGTTCGTATTCGCAAATATGCCCATTGGGAGAATTATTCCAATCACGCCCTCCATTTTAGCAAGACGAATAAATTTCTCGAGAAATAAAATTTCTAAACTTTGTGCTTTTCTTCCCCTCGAAAGACTATATTTGCTTAGTATTTGTTTCCCAATAAGTTTTCCATATTTTGACGAAAATGGAGGATTACCTACTACAAGATCAGCAGAACCATCAAATTTCTCCGTGTTCAAAGCATTTGTGATAATAACATATTTTTCAATCTCATTATCTATTTTCTCCAAAACAGATTCATCTATGTCTATGCCTATAATTTTTTTAAATCCCATATCTACGGCACTTTTAAGAAAAACACCATCTCCGCATGCAGGGTCTATTGCAAATCCTTTTTCCCTAACAAATTTCGTGCAAATCCTTACTATAAATTCGGCAATTTCATATGGTGTCCAGAACTGCCCAAGTATTTTTTCCTTATGCTTAAAATGTTTTATGCCTTGCTGGGAATTATATTCTGTTTTTAATTGCATTTTTCCTTCACTTGTTGTAAAATTAATCCAATATCATGTCTATGTTTTTTTGATGCGATAGCAAATGCTTTTATTACATCTTTTATTAAATCCTTTTTCGATTTATCTATTTTGTATGTGCATATTTCCTTTGCTTCTGCGGTTCTGTTTAATATTTGATTTCCAATATCATCTTCACAATATCTGAGCCAAATACATAAATATATCATTGCCTGAAAGCCAACTGCTCTCTGCTTATGACTGAGCTTTATTTCCACAAAATATTCGCCATTGTTCTTAATAAACATTGGAACCTTTTGAATTGCTTTCATAAATCCGCCCAAAACACTTATTTTTGTCTTTTGTAAAACAATTTTTTCATTTTCTTCAAGTGTATCGGTATCATTTATATTATTAATGAATTTTTCAAGTTCATCGAAATCATCATCATTAAAAATCTCAATCCTCTTCGCGTCCCAGATAATTTTAGATAATTCGTTCCCATATCTTATTTCATTTGTTTTAGGAACAATCAATTCACGAACAACAGTGGGATTTTTAATGTCTTTTGTATCATAACCTATCTGCCATTCAATGTAGTCCGAATCTAACATTGGGTGTTGTCTAGTCGCAACTGGTTCTCCAAAACCTCTTTTCCTCCTTTTGACTCGTATTTTACTAGTAGGTCTTGTTATCGGAAATTTTATTAAAATCTCTCGATTATCAGCTTCGATTAATACTTCTGCTCTCGCCATAATTGCTCCTTGCTTTCCAATAATCCAAGAAATTTTTACCCATTATCTTTTCTATAATATCTAAATCGAAGCGGTGCTGTTCCAATGCTTCCGCTATTTTCCAGAACGAAGATGCATCGGTAATATCGTTTGGCAGATGACTTACACCATCGAAATCCGAACCCAATGCGGGAACTTTATCTCCGCCGATTTCTATAATCTTTTCTATGTGAGCCACAATATCATCGCTGGATACTTCATTATACTTCTTTGTGGAAAGAAAGCCAGTAAAAAAATTCACTCCGATAACACCGCCAACCTCCCCGAGTTTAAAAACCATATCATCTGTGGCATTACGGGAAGAATTTTTCAATTCACGCACACACGAATGAGATAACATCGGAACGATGCCCATATCGAGTATATCGTAAAATGTTCGGTCGGATGAATGGGACAGGTCGATTATACCGCCGAGTTGAGTAATTTGTTTCGCCATCGCTCTGCCGTCATCTGTGAGTCCTGCATCCTGATTTTCCACAGCAGAATGAGCAAACCTGTTGGAATTATTCCAGGTTAGAGTGAAAATCCTGACGCCATTGTCCCAAAGTTTTTCCAGTCGCTCTGGTTTTTCCTCGATTGGATGCAAGCCCTCGATTTCGAGAACGATAGAGCGCACACCATTTTCAAAATTTTCAATCACATCTGAAACCGAACGAGCCAATTTCACTTTACCTCCGCCGGATTCGATGAATTGCTCCAATCGAGTGATTTGTTTGAGGACACCACGCCACCACAAATTTTTCGGTATCCATCTGGGATGAACGAAAATCGACAGAACCTCTGTCCATATTCCGCCCTCTGTCATTCTGATGAGGTCGAAATGCCCTTTTCTGCGCCGCTTCGCGAGATTTTTGCCATTTTTTACAGATGAAAGTGCATCGCAATGAAGGTCCGCTGCGAACATTTTAAAAATTTTACTACGAAAATCTTCCATAATTATCTAATTATTATGCCATTACATCTCGAAATCGTCCAAAAAACCTGTGTCGAATTTGCCCTCGACAAATCTTTTATCCTGCATAACCTTTTGGTGAAAGGGGATAGTGGTTTTTACTCCCTCGACGATGAATTCCCGCAAGGCTCTTCGCATCCGAGCGATTGCCTCTGCTCGGTCTTCTCCCCAGACTATAAGTTTCGCAATCATAGAATCGTAATACGGCGGGATGAAATATCCTGCATAAGCGTGAGTATCCACACGGACACCGAGCCCACCGGGAATATGAAAACTTGTGATTTTCCCCGGCGATGGAATGAAATTATTAAATGGGTCCTCGGCATTGATTCTGGTCTCGATAGAATGCCCGCGAAAGTGAATATCGTTTTGAGTGAAACGCAATTTTCGACCGCTTGCCACACGCAGTTGCTCCTTGACGAGGTCTATATTGGTAATCATCTCGCTGACGGGATGTTCGACCTGAATTCTCGTGTTCATCTCCATAAAGTAAAAATTTTTGTCATCATCCACAAGAAACTCGATTGTTCCTGCGCCGCGATAGTTTATTTTTTTCGCTCCCAGAACTGCGGCGTTGCCGAGTTTTGCCCGCAATTCGTCATCCACAAGCGGCGACGGAGATTCCTCGATTAGTTTCTGATGTCTTCGCTGAATGGAGCAATCTCGTTCTCCGAGATGAATTACATTGCCCTGTCCATCGCCGAGCAATTGAACCTCGATATGATGCGGATTCACGATGAATTTTTCGATATAAACTCCCGGATTTCCGAATGCGGATTCAGCCTCCACACGAGCCATCTCGAAATTTTTAATCAATTCGTTCTCATCGTTTGCGATACGCATTCCTTTACCGCCTCCGCCCGCAGTCGCCTTGATTATAACGGGGTAGCCGATTTCCTTCGTCAATTGAATCGCATCGTCGAGTTCCTCGACGAGACCTTCGCTGCCGGGAGTTGTCGGAACATTCGCTTCCCTCATCAACTTTTTCGCCTGCGCTTTATCGCCCATAGCGCGGATTTGCTCGGCAGTAGGACCGATAAATGTAATTCCGTGTTCCTCGCACATCTCGGCGAAATCGGCGTTTTCGGCGAGGAAACCATATCCTGGGTGAATCGCATCGGCACCGGTGACAACCGCGGCGGATATAATTCTTCTCGGGTCGAGATACGATTCTGTTGAACGAGCTCCACCGATACAAATATCCTCGTCTGCAAGCCAGGTGTGAAGACTATCACGGTCGGCTTCGGAATATACCGCAACAGTTTTAATCCCCAGTTCGATACACGCACGAATCACACGCAGAGCGATTTCTCCTCTATTGGCAATCAGAACTTTTTCCATAAAATTCTCTCCTTCGGGAATTTAAATTGAAATATGCAATATGCTCAAAATTTTTGCAAGAAAAGATTTTATTTTGAGAATATGAACCCCGCAGATTGTTCATTTGCCCCAAACCCGTTGAAACGGGTTCCCCGCCTGATACACCGTGTTGAAAACAATGCTGAATTCCAATTTGGGATTTTTCTACCTATTCTTTCACCAACTTTCCCCGCAGTGTTTTCGTATGGGTCTTGCCGTCGGCGGAGTGAAGTTTCGTTTTGAGGACATAGATATATACACCTCTCGCCACAGGTTCGCCGAATTTCGATTTGCCATCCCAGTGAATCCAATCGAATGGCTCAGCAGTGGTTTTCGATGAAGAATAGATTTTCCTTCCCGCGAGTGTGTATATTTCGAGAGTGATATCGGCGGAAGCATCCGCTCCTGCGAGTGAAAATGTTATGTCCACGCCATCGTGGAACGGGTTCGGATATGGGAGAGCATTATCTATATCTGCGGTGCAATTTTCGAGTTCGAGGTCGACGCATTTCTGAGAGGCGTTGCCGAGATTATCCCACGCCTGAACACAGACCGTATGCCCGCCGTATCGAACATCTGCGAAAGTATAACTCGCCGTCGCAGTGGTAGGGTCATCCACAGCATATTCGAGGTTTTGCGATATATCTACACGATGAAATTCGTCGTCGATTTGCAATAATATTCCCTGACCTGTTTGTGCTCCCATACTGATTCCGTGCTCGTCAGAGAGTGTGACTGTTATGGGAAGCGAACCATCGTCGGAACATACTATTGTTCCATCGATGAACGCCGATTTATCGAATGTTATGGAAATCTGTGGTCCTGTGGTATCAAAAACATCGATTCCAGATTCGAGATTGGTATAGACATTGGAAATCGCTCCCGATGCATTCGAGCAATTGTCGGGTCCGTAAGCATAGACTACAATCTTGTATCCATAGGTAGATGATAGATTTTTTGGAACGAAAATCGGCAGGCTGAAATATCCACTATCGACAGATGCGGCACCGGCGAACAGTATTTTCCCGGGCACGGTGTATCTGCAACTGCCTACGCCAGAAACCGGCGACTCATAAAATTTGTTCTGGTTCGGTGCGAATAGAAATATTTTAGCCACTCCATCGAACGGGACGGAGGTAATTCCACTGACGGTGTCCCATTGCCCAGCGACTAATGTATCCGGATTTATATCGATAGAAATTCCATCGTAAGGGAAAGCGAGAATTTGTGCAGGGTCGCCCATAATTATATACTGGCTATCGTGATTTGAATATAGTCCTGCTCTCGATACGATTAGCGCTCCCGAAATAGAAATAGGCTCGGTGGAAAAAAGATTTTCTATGAGATGAGTATTCAAGGTTTGATTGTTCGATGCGAATGAACCCGCCGTTGCGGAAATAGTGGCGATTGCTCCGCCGGAACTTTTCCTGACTAAAAGTTCGGCAATCGATTCCTTTCCTCCGAGCAGATAGAACTGAGCGACATCACAGGAAAATGAACATACGAGCGGAAGATAATCGCCGTTTTCAAAACTCGAAAGGTCCCCCGGAAGATTGAGAATATGCTCGTGTGCCCATAGATGATAGTTCCCGTGCCCGATATAGTTCAAATAGACCGCTCCGTTGTTAATTTTTGAAAGCAATGCCTCCTTAGCCTCCGGTTTTTTCAACGATGGAGCGCGCGGATACTCGATAAGATAAACAGGGTCGGCTATCATTCTTGCGGGAAGAACACTCTCGATAAGTGTGCTGGTGTTTGTCGTGTATGTTAAGTTATCGTTTCTGCCATCGGTTCGGTATTCATCGTCCCCGACCATAATCGAGCGAATACGCCACTCGCCGAAAGGAGCACAATCGGAATAATTTTCTATTTTGCTGACGAAATCATCCAATTCCTGCTGACTTCGGACAGGAATGCGACCGCTCATCATCTCCATAAAACCATCGCTGTCGAATGTGGCATAGAAAACATCGGTCTTTCTCGATGCGAACATCGCCGGCGGAAAATATTCCGGCGTATCGGTGAGTTTATAGCGATAATCGTAATGTCCATCACCGACGAACGCCGCATACTGCGGCTTCGGGTCGTCGGCGGTGTTGTATGCATAGCAGAGAAAATTCCGTATCGCCGTCGGGTCGTATCTGCCGAAACCGAACTCCCGCATTATATCCTCGACAGTTATTGTCCCAGCGTTATATCCTCTATCTCGCTCATAGTTTTCAAGCGAAGATGTATTGAAAATACTCGGTGAAAGGATTAAATAATCAAAACTTTGTGAACCATTTTGCCATAATTTGAAATTACTCTCCGCCACAGGCTCCGGGAATGAACGCACAGCGGAGCGCTCGAACACATAGTATTCTCTTTTATCTATGCTATCCACGAATGTAAAATTGCCGTCATAACTATAAACGGCGAGCTGGCGGATATTCGTAATATCTGAAACATCCCATACGATAGGTTGTTCATCGAAATCTTCTAAAATATATCTTGTCGGCTCGATTGTGTCCCGTGTGAAAAAGTGTAATTCAGCATTTTCGGGTTGAAGTTCGATTTCATATTCCATCTCTATATAATCGAAATAAACGGTAGAATCTCCATCGTAGCCTACGGAATAATTACAAACGATTGAATTAGAACCCGAGCGAAGTTCATCGACCCATACTGTTCCACCAGAAACCGAATGAGCGACACCGTTACACTCCACAGTTTGCAGTCGCGACGACGGAACGACGGATATTGCACCATTCGGCAGAACTTTATCTGTGATTCTCGGGTCGGAAAAATATATCCCTGTCTGATAGTAAATCAGCTGCCAATACCAGCCATTGCCCTCGTATTCATCGTAGTATGTGTCCTCACCGATATGCGCAAATGTCCATCCGTAGTCGGCTGTGTCGATTTCGCCGCTTATTTCGATATCGTGTAATCTCTTCGCCGGTTCGGGGAAATCGCCGCCGAAGGCAAACCAAACAGAAACGGAATCACAATATGGACTCGGATGCCAAATCGGGTTTCCAGCATCGGCTGTCCACCATTCGGGTCCAGGAACATACACCATCAATGTCTCATCTGTTTCGAATGTCTCATCGTCGTCGCCGATGAACAGAGCGGGAATCTCTTTTAGCGTAGGCAAAGCAGAATCCACCGACATAGGCAATGTTCCGATTCCACCTATGAAAATCCTGATATTCTGCGGCTCGATATTATCAGGAGAAATCCCTGCTTCAAGCCAATCGAGAGTTATCGCATACACTCCACCCGCTTTAACCGCCACTCGATACCAATTGTCCGAGTTAGCGAATGGATTATCGGGAACATCGATAGTGTGTCTACGAACTCTGAAATGTCTTGCCTGCTCGTAATTTGCCAGCATATTTTTGAATATTTTCTCGAAATCGCCCTCGTCGATTATCTGCCCGGAAAATTTCGGGAATTTTACCGATATATCGATACTTTTTGCGATTGCGATTTCGCCGGTGGTAGCATCATATCGGACTGGCTCGATTACTATTTGTCCGATTCGCTGAGAGCGAAGCCATCCGAGTTCCTTAAATCTGACCAATGTATCGACATTCGATTTGGCACGGTAATATCGTTGCTTTGGTGGAACATTTTTAGTTTCGAGCGATGTTTTATCCCAATAAACAGACTCCGCTGGAAAAATCTGAAATTTTAAATTACACGGTGCATCCCATTGAACAGAATAATCGATTTCTACACTGCCCTGCGGCACACCGATAGGTATAACGAACACGGGCAATTTCGGTGCTCCGCAGATAGTAGTATAATTCGCATCGGGGGATTTCAATTCGATAAATTCGCCGAACTGGTTTGACACAGTCGCCGTATCGATTTTCGGCACAGAGAACGAAATGTGCAGTTCGTTCGCCGATGTCCTAACATCGACACCGGAAAGTCCTGCTGAAAACGATAAAAAAAACCCCAGTATTATGGGGAATACAATTTTCACTGACATATTTGCTCCTGCAATTTTTTCGATATTTTTTTGATAGAAATA
>CAYRNI010000092.1:0-9062 GCA_964425665.1 uncultured bacterium | reverse complement strand
CGAGCCGAAGGCTCTTCAAATCCTTCTCAACATTTCGGATATAAGGTTACCCAAATGAATTCTCGGTAGAGTATTATGATAGAATTTCTGCGATTTTGACGAATTGGTAAAAAATATCCAATTCTTTTATTTTCCTATGCAGAACTTACTGAATATCTCGTCGTAGATATCTGTTCGATTTTCGATGCCTAAAATTTTTGTTATGGAGTTATCTGCGTTTTCGATAAAAACCTGTGCGACATCCCAGAAATTTTTACTAATAGCGTCGATTGCCTGTGATATTTCATCGCAGACCTGCTGCAACAATGTTTCGGTTCTGACAGAAACCGTGATTGCATCGATTGGGATAAAAGCGAATTTTTCTTCGATTTTTTTCATCAGTTCATCGAGACCTTTTCCTGTTTTTGCCGAAATGATGACAGAATCGGGAAATCTTTTCGACAGTTCGTCGTGAATTCCCAAATCTGCTTTGTTTAGTGCTATAATCGAATTTGTCGGCGGGTTTTCTTTGGGCAAGTCCGATGAACCATCGATTACCCAAATCACGATATCCGCATTTTCGATTACGCTCTTTGCTCTGCGGATACCCTCGATTTCGATGGGGTGGTTACTTTTTCTGATTCCAGCGGTATCGAGAATTTTAACAGGCACGCCAGCGATATCGACCGTCGCCTCGATTATATCTCTCGTCGTTCCAGGATGAGGTGTTACAATTGCTTTCTCTGCGCCGACTATCCTATTGAAAAGAGTGGACTTACCGACATTTACATCGCCGGCGATTATAATTTGCAATCCTGTATCTAAAAACCTCGATTTTTTCGCTCGGTCGAGAAAATCTTTAAGCGATGAACCGATATCGTCGAGTGTGTGAAGCCAATTCTGTTTGTCGGCACAGGGAACTTCATCCTCGGGAAATTCCAGCACGGCGGACATCTCGACAAGAGCATTCCATATTTTCGTTTTTATATCGAAAAGTTCCTTCGAAAACTGCGTGGATTTTCTTGCGGCTATCAATGCTCTTTTAGTTCTCGCCTCGACTGTGGCTTCGACAGATTCGGCATCCACAAGAGACATCTTATTGTGAATCACCGCTCTGAGCGTGAATTCTCCCGGAAGTGCCAACCTCGCACCGCTTTCGATAGCGGATTTTACAATCTCCTCTACAAGAACGGGATTGCCGTGGACGGATATTTCGACCATATCCTCGCCCGTATAACTTCGAGGAGAGCGAAATACGGTTATCACTCCTTTATCTGATGCATCGCCGATTTTTATATCGACCACTGTCGCGTAGTTCGGTTCGATTTCATCTATGCTTTTTGACGGCGATAGAGCATTCCAGAATATCTCGATTATATTCTTTCCGCTTCCTCTTATTACCGCTATCGCGGAGCGTCCTTTCGGTGTCGATGGTGCGACGATGGCATCGCCAGAAATCGCAAGCGCAAAATTTTCAGATGTTTGGTTCATCGTCTATTTTATGTATAGGATTTTTTTCGTAGCGGTTTGTCCATCGCCGGTGAGAATTCGCACGAGATACACCCCACTGGAAACAGATTTATCGGGATGCCACAACCATTCGGTTGTTTCCTGTTTTTGACCTCGATTGCTCCTATTCCGTTCCCGAGGAATCGCAATAATATTACCCATTATATTGCATATTTCGACCCTGATTTTCTCGTTTCGTTCTTCATAAGAGGAGGAAACGAAGCTGTTCGAAATGCCGATTTTCACGGACGAATTGAACGGATTGGGATATGCGACGATATGAATTTTCTGAGGCAAATTTTCAGAGTATCGATTTTCCTCTACATTTGCGAAAGAATCCACCAGAGCGGCGAAACTATCCGGTGTCGGTGCTGCGGCAAGATAGAACGACAAAGTTTCCACATCGCCCGATGACATATCGGGGAGTGAGAATAGCAATCCGACTCCCGCATCGCCGTATATACTATCTGCCCAAGGCGGGTATGTAGTATCTCCCGCCGAATCGACGACAAAATGCTCGGTATTTCGCCAGAAATCGCCATCGATAAGTGAAATAAGTGAATCGTTATTTATTCCAAGGTGAAACCAATCGAGCGTATTTTCGAGTGTATGATTTTCTCCGCCGGAGAGCCATATAAACCCGACGCAGTTAGAGTCGCTATACGATGCCATCTGGCAGGCGCTCGATTTCGATGGAAATTCGATAGGGACATCGTCATCCCAGAAATCGTCGGGGACATCGCCATCGAAATGGAAAACGCATTTGCCGTCATCGAGGTCTCCGGTGTCAATATTCCTCAGAATCCATACAACCTTTATATATGGTTCGCCATTGTAGTGCGATGTTACAATCTGGTCGAGTTCGAGATGAAAATCTGTCGATTGAAACGAGCATCTCGTTTCGGCATAACTTATTACAGTATCCACTGTGTAAGTGGTGTCGTAAATCGAGTCTGTGGAATCGACAACCATAGTGGAGTCGAACAAAGTATCCTCGACGAGTTCGAGTTCTGACATCGCCATAAAAGTCGCGCTGGACAGGTCGCCCTCGTCGCTGGCTCTGCCGCGATAGATTATTTCATCGTTGTTGAAATCGAGTGCTAAAAATGCTCTCCAGAGAACATCGCTGCTGTCCATCGGGTAATAGATGAATTCTACAAATCCTGCTGGATAGACATCATCGACACGCAGACCGACTGTGTTTGTCGAGTGCAGATATCTCATCGCCCAAGAGGATGTTATTAGAATAGATAATGTGATTATAAAAATTCTGAATCTCATCCGAATTCTCCTAATCGATATCTCGCTATTTAATATTATAGATTAAAAAAAGCAAGGTGAAAAAAGAGAAAATTGACAATTGAAACCGAATCGAATATCGAGAATTTTATTGTTCTCAATCCGCCGGATTTTTGCCGAATACCGATAGAATCGAGATTTATCAGATTTAGCACTGTCTCCAATCATACTCGACACACTCGCTAATTCATTCTCATAATGGATACAATGTTCGTAAAGCGGACAAGGATAGAAATATTTATGCTTGACTTATGGAATTTTAAAAAATATTTTGTCCCAAATACAATAGAATAAGATAAGGGGGTGTTTATGACTAATGATAGAACAGCCGAGATGCGTGATGCCCACAAGGTTATTGCGGAACTGAAATACGAACCCGCTCAGCTCGAGAGAGGATATACCGACAAGACATTGCGTATCGATATCTCGAACAATTCCATCGAAATAAAGCCCGTTACACAACAGATGAAAGATTTATGGATAGGCGGGAAGGGTTTCGACCTCTGGCTGATGTTTCAGGAAATCAACAAGGATACAAGATGGGATAGTCCTGAAAATCCAATTTGTTTTTCACAGGGACCTCTCGGCGGAACGACATCGTTTCCAGGTTCGGGGAAAACTATAGTCACATCGCTTTCGCCTCTGACCGATTCTGTAATGGATTCTAATGTTGGGGGATTTTTCGGACCATATCTCAAATTTGTCGGATTCGATGCTCTCGCTATTGTCGGCAAGGCAAAAGAAGATGTAATCATAGTAATCGACGGTGTGAACAAGAAGATATCGATTGAAACTGCACCGATAGAATATAAAGATACTCACCTAATCGCAGAAAAATTGACGGAAATGTATGCCGACGATATCGATGATAGGAGAAACATCGCTGTCGTTTCATCTGGTGCCGCCGCCGAACACATCAGAATGGGCATATTGAACTTTTCATTCTACGACTGGCGAAGAAATGTCCCACGGGTCAAACAATCTGGCAGAGGCGGTATGGGAAGAGTTTTCCGCGATAAGAAAATAAGGGCACTCGTTGTCAAGAAACCACAGTTCAAACCGAATTGGACAGTGCAAAAGAGCAAAGTCGCAGATGAATTCGAGAAAGAAATTTGCAAAAATTGTGGCGGTGAAAAAGAACGCGAGAGCGTCAGTAAAATTATCGAAATCTGGAACAACGACCCCGAGTATGTAATCGAGATGATGCAGGATATTCAGGATAAACATCGCTACATCTCTAAAACCGCGATAGATGAAATATCGCGAAAAACCGCTGTCCCTCGTGCGGCACTTTATCATATCGCGACATTCTACAGGGCGTTTAGTCTTACTCCACGCGGGGAGACGGTTATTCAGGTATGTCTCGGAACGACCTGCCATGTTAAAGGTTCGGCGAAAATTCTTTCCGAACTTGAGCGAGAACTCGGTATCAAGCGAGGGCAGACAACCCCGGATGGTAAATTCTCCATCGAGGGTGTAGCCTGTCTCGGTGCATGTAGTATCGCTCCTGTAATAGCCATAAATGGTAAAGTTCACGGCAATTTCAAAATATCTGACATCAAGAAAATACTACATCGCAGTGAAGGAGGTGCAAAATGAATAGAATCACACGGAAAGATATAGCCAAAATCGCCGAACGCAGAAGCAAAGAACTCGAACAATATAAAGCCAGACTTATGGTTTGCACCTGCACGAACTGCATCTCGCAGAATTCTCTCGAAATTGTTGAAGGACTTCAGAATAAAATTAAGGAAAAAGGTCTCGAAAATGATTTTATCGTGATTCCAACTGGAACAAATGGATATTGTGGCGAGGGTCCAAATATTTTGATTCAGCCCGATAAAACATTTTATGTCGGTGTCGAACCGAGTGATGTCGATGAAATTATCGAAAAACATCTCATCGGCGGAAAAGTCGTGGAAAGACTTTTGCACAAGGACCCACTTACCGGTGAAATCGACGAAAAAATCGACGATTTTAAATTCCTCAATAAACAAAAATATATCGTTCTTCGTCACAAGGGATTGATAAACCCTGAAAACATAGAGGATTACATCGCTTACGGCGGATATAAGGCTTTTGCAAAAGTTCTCGAAGAAAATGATCCTGATAAAATAATTCGAGAAGTAATCGCCTCGGGCATTCGCGGACGAGGCGGAGGCGGTTTTCCGACTGGATATAAATGGCAATCGGGGCGCAAATCCGCTATCGAACAGAATGTATCTCCATATATCGTATGCAATGCCGACGAAGGCGACCCCGGTGCATATATGGATAGAAGCGTTATCGAAGCCGACCCGCACACCGTCATCGAGGGGATGTTAATCGGAGCGTTCGCGATTGGTGCGAAGGAGGGTTTCGTATATATTCGCAAGGAATATCCTCTCGCCCTCGAAAGATTGAATAAAGCCATCGCTCAAGCGAGAGATTATGGATTGCTCGGCGAGAATATTCTCGGTAGCGATTTCTCATTCGATATTTCGGTTCGTCGAGGTGCAGGGTCCTATGTCTGTGGTGAATCATCGGCACTGATGAGGTCGTTGGAAGGACGCGCGGGCGAACCGAGAGCGAAGTATATTCACGCGACAGAACACGGCTTCCGCGATAAACCGACCGTGCTAAATAATGTAGAGACATTCGCAAATATCCCGGTGATTATTGAGAAGGGAGCAAAATGGTTCGCATCGATTGGAACTGGCGATGTTTCAAAAAGCCCTTGGAACGGTTCATCTGGCACGAAAGTATTTTCACTCGTCGGCAACATAAGAAATACGGGTCTTGTCGAAGTTCCTATGGGGATAACTCTTCGCGAAATCATATTCGATATCGGCGGTGGAATTCCTAATGGCAGGAAATTCAAGGCGGTGCAAACAGGAGGACCCTCGGGAGGATGTATCCCTGAAAATCTGCTCGATATGGAAATCGACTTCGATTCTCTAACAGAGGCGGGCTCGATGATGGGTTCTGGCGGAATGATTGTTATGGACGACCATACCTGTATGGTAGATGTCGCCAGATACTTCGTAGATTTCCTCGTCGATGAATCCTGTGGGAAATGCACACCTTGCCGCGAAGGACTTCACTTAATGAGTGGAATTTTAAATAGGATATGCAATGGCGAGGGCAAAGAGGGAGATATCGAACTGCTCGAGGAACTTTGCCACACGATTAAAGAAACATCGCTTTGTCAACTCGGTGCAACCGCACCAAATCCTGTGCTATCGACTATAAAATATTTCCGTGATGAATACGAGGCTCATATAAAGGAGAAACGATGTCCCGCAGGTGTGTGCAAAGCACTGATTCACTATGAGATTGTTCCCGATAAATGCACAGGCTGCACGATTTGTGCAAAAAATTGTCCTGTCGATGCTATCGAGGGTGAGCCTCAAAAAGTTCACAAAATCGATACAAATAAATGTATTAAATGCGGTGTTTGCTATGAAGTCTGCAATTTCGATGCAGTGGAGGTGAAATAATGGCTGAAAAAATAAATATTACAATCGATGGAAAAGAAGTATCGGTGGAAAAAGATACTTATCTTTTGCAAGCAATCGAGAAACTCGGTATAGAAGTTCCTACCCTATGCCACCATAAGGATTTGACGCCAGAAGGCTCCTGCCGATTGTGTATGTGTGAAATCGAACTACCCAATGGCAAGAAAAAACTCGTGACGAGTTGCAATTACCCCATCCGCGAGCCGATTAAAGTGCAAACCCATTCCGATAGAGTCAACAATCACCGTAAAGTTTTAGCCGAGATGTATCTCGGCAGATGGCCTAATGTCCAGATTGTTCAGGATATCGCGAAGAAATGTGGTGTCACCGAATCGAGATTCGCGAGCGAACTGACGGATACTAATCCCAATGCCTGTATTCTTTGCGGAAGATGTGTCCGTGCCTGCAAGGAGTTCCCTCTCGAACAAATCCTCGATTTCGCAGGACGCGGTATAAAGCGACATATGACTATGCCGTTCGGCGGAGTGGATGAACATTGTGTCGAGTGTCGTTCCTGCGAATATGTTTGTCCCACAGGAGCGATTCAAATTACTGAGGACAGAAATCACCCATACGATGCGATTATGATTCGTGATGCGGGAATGAAAATCAACGCAGAGATGGCAACTCTCGACGACAAAGAAAACCGAATGCGTCAGGTCGGAACGGCGAATATTGTCGATGTTATGGACCAATACGACCTTCTCCCTTGCCACAATTACAAATTCGGTTCGTTGCCCGATGCTAAAAAAATCTACTGCGATGTTTTCAGGGATAATTTTTTAACACAGGGCGCTTGCGATGGATGTTGGCTCGGATGCTCTATGGCTTGTTCCAAAGCCGCAGATGGCTTTTTATTGAAAACGGGTCCATACAAAGGACATAGAGTTACTGTCGATGGTCCCGAATATGAAACCGCCGCTGGTTCCGCAAATATGGGCTGCTTCGACCCAGAATTCGTCCTCGAATTCAATTTCTACTGCGACACTTATGGAATAGACACGATTTCGATGTCCACCACTATGGCTTTCGTTATGGAATGCTTTGAGAACGGCATTATAACGGAAAAGGAGACGGGCGGTCTCGATTTGCATTTCGGCAATGGCGATGCTGTTCTCGAAATTTTGCATCAGGCGGCACGAGGCGAGGGCTTCGGTGTCGAAGTCGGTCAAGGAATCAAGTATCTAAAAGAGAAGTGGATTAAAGAACTCGGTGCCGACCCGCAATTCCTAAATGACATCGGGATGGAGGTCAAAGGTCTCGAATATTCCGAATATGTCACTAAGGAATCGCTCGCTCAACAAGGCGGTTATGCGATGGCAATCAAAGGACCTCAGCACGATGAAGCCTGGCTCATCTTTATGGATATGGTCAACAACCAGTTGCCGACATTCGAGGACAAAGCGGAGGGACTTCACTATTTCCCGATGTGGCGAACCTGGTTCGCACTTCAAGGACTTTGCAAACTCCCGTGGAACGATATTGTCCCAGCGGATAACTATCTCGAGGACGAACCCGCTAAAATCCCCGACCATGTCCGAGATTACTGCAAGTTCTTCGAGGGAATGACGGGAATTCATGTCACTCCCGACGATTTGATTCGACAATCGGAGCGTGTTTATAACTTGCAGAGAATTATGTCCTATATGTTCGGCAAAGGAACTCGCAAGGACGATATGCCTCCATACCGCTCGATGGGACCTGTCACTGTCGAGGAATACGAATCCCGTGCTGAAAGATACGACAAACAACTCCGAGAGATAATAGGTGTGAATCCCGAGGGCAAAACAACCGAAGAAAAAATGAAAATCCTGCGGCAGTATCGTGAGAAACAGTATGAGACATTGCTCGATGTAGTATATAAGCGTAAGGGCTGGACAAAAAATGGTGTCCCGACAATCGAGCATCTAAAAGAACTCGGTATCGCTCTGCCAGAACTCGTGGAAATCATCAAGGATGCTCAGGAATAGAATCTAACGGAAATCCACTTCGGTTTGCGAAATGATACAAGAGATGCGAGAAATTCTGCGAGGAAAAACTGTCGGCATCGCAGGATGTGGTGGACTCGGCTCGAATGCCGCTGTGGCGCTGGCTCGTGCAGGTATCGGCTCGCTCATCATCGCAGATTTCGATATAGTCGAGGAATCAAATCTCGACAGGCAATACTATTTCAGAGATGATATCGGCAAGTTCAAGGTCGATGCATTGGCAAAACACCTGAAAAATATAAATCCCGCCGTTGATGTTATTTCGCACAATATAGAACTGACACAGGAAAATGTCCCGAAAATTTTTGGCGATGCCGACATCTTAATCGAGGCATTCGACGAAGCGAATAGTAAAAAGTGGCTAATCGAAATATGGACGAAACTTTTTCCTGAAAAACCGATTATCTGCGGAAATGGTATCGCCGGATACGGAAACACAAACAAATTGAAAGTAATCCGTATGGGTAAAATCTATTTTTGCGGAGATAATGAAACAGATTCGAGTATCGGTCTATGCTCGGCGAGAGTGGCTATTGTCGCAAATATGCAGGCGAATGTCGCAATCGAAATTTTGATGGAGCAAGATAAATGATTACAGTCAACAACCGAGATAAATTGGAATGGCACGATGGAATGACTATTCACGATGTCCTCGATGCGATGAAATACAATTATTCACTAATCGTAGTCTCCGTTAATGGCAAACCGATACATCCCGACGACTACGATACTTTTGAAATCCCCGACAATGCCGACATAAAAATCATCCATATCCTTCACGGCGGCTAAC
>CAYRNI010000091.1:0-9199 GCA_964425665.1 uncultured bacterium | reverse complement strand
GCGGTATTTTTTTATGGATGCTCGAAAGAGAATAATCCCACCGAGGCGCCGGACTATTTCCCATTGGCACTCGGGAATTCTTGGACATTCGAGGTTACCGCTCCAGACAGTGCGGGAAACGATTCGATATACACGGAGGTTCAAACTGTCGACCACACAACGACTCACGATTCGCTCGATTGGTTCGTAGTGCTTTCTGTAACCGACAGTTCGACAGATTCTTCATATTACAGGAAGAGCGATTACTTTCTCGAATCGATATTTTTCTACAATGGCTCGATACTCGACGACATAATAGCGGTGTCCCCAATCGAGCCATCTGTCGGCTTTACCTGGAACGATACGGTTAATATCACTGTCTATGGTGAAGTGGAGGCACAGGAGGAAATCACTGTTCCTGCGGGAACTTTCCAATGTTATCGTGAAAGAATCGAGGTGAATGCTCTCGGCGGACTTATTTCTATAATAATTTACAATTGGCTTTCCGATGGAGTCGGTCCCGCGAGAATTATGTATATAAGCGGCGAAGACACAACGGATATGAAACTTACTACATACTCGGTTCAATGAGCAAAATAAAATTCGAAATTGTCGATGTAGTCGCAGGATATGACGATACCGATGTTCTAAATGGAGTTTCGCTAAAAATTCCTGCGGGGGTTTTTGTTATTGTCGGTCCATCGGGAAGCGGAAAATCGACTCTTCTTCGACTTCTGAACAGATTGAGCTCTCCACGAAGCGGTAAAATTTTTTACGAGAATGTCCCTATCGAAGATTACGAGGTGAACGAACTCCGCAGGAAAGTCGGAATGGTCTTTCAGAAGCCTATACTTTTCGATGGCACTGTCGCCGATAATATCCGCTACGCTCGAAGTTCTATAACGGATGAAAAAGTTCGCGAACTGCTCGAACTCGTCGGTTTGCCGAGCGATTATTTCGGTAGGAGATGGGATGAGTTATCCATTGGTGAATCTCAGCGTGTTTGCCTTGCGAGGACATTGGCGACAGAACCCGATGTCCTTCTATTAGATGAACCCACTTCGGCACTCGACCCGACGGCAACAAGAACAATAGAAACATTATTGCTTTCGCTCCTGCCGAAAATTTCACTTGTCTGGGTAACGCATCTGATGGAGCAAGCGGAAAGAATCGGTGGACAATCGGCGATGATATATCGAGGGAAAATCCATTGGACAGGTTTGGCAAAAGATTTGAAATTCGTCGATGATGAAATTGTTAAAAAATTTGTCTCGGGAAAACTTAAATAACTGAAGTTTTTATTTTCAAAACTATCCGGAGGATATTAGATGATAACATATTGGGATATACTTCTTTCGGGAATATTTGTGGCACTCGGGATTATAATTTCGTTCACCGAGAAATTAAGGCTCGAGCGGGATATTGTATTCGCTGCGGTAAGAGCATTTGTTCAACTTCTCGCTATCGGATATGTATTAAAATTCATCTTCGCGAGGCACGAGATAATATGGACATTGGGGATGATTTTAATGATGTCTCTTGTGGGGGCGTGGACATCGTCGAGACGGGCAAAAGGGATACCACAACCACTGAAGATAACGATTTTATCTATGCTTGGAACTGTGGCAATTTCACTTCTTATACTCTGGGCTTTCGGGATAATTCCACCTAAGCCTATGTTTTTCATTCCTGTTGCGGGGATGGTCATAGGCAATGCGATGAATACATTGAGCATAGGACTCATTCGGTTTCGTGATGGTGTGGATGAAGGCAGGGAGCGAATCGAGGCATCGTTAGCATTGGGCAAACCCCCTTCGGTAGCAGTCGCACCGATTATGAGAAAATCACTCAGACTTTCGATAATACCGAGAATCGATACTGTAAAAGTTTCGGGAATTATTCATTTACCGGGAGCGATGACAGGGATGATTCTCGCCGGAGCATCGCCAATACAAGCGGTAAAGTTTCAAATTGTCATAATGTATATTTTACTCGGGACACCAGTTTTAGCGGCGTATCTTTCGACTAAAATGGCTTATAAAAAATTTTTTAACTCCGCTCAGCAGTTAATTATTCCCAAATTTGATAAAACTCGCAGAAAAAAATGAAAAAATACTTTTGCTCGAAAAAAAATAAGGATATTTTTTATATTGTTAAAACAATCAAATTTCACTTGACAACATAAAAAATGGGAGTATGTTTTATCATTATATTTTGAGATTATTAAGATTCATCGCTTGTGCGGTGATATATGTTTATACATAAGTTTTTATTTCGATTTCTATGTTTTAATTGAATGAAACAAAATTCAAACCTAAAAGGAGGCAAGATGAAACGGGTTGAACTTGCTGCACTAATTTTATTGATGTTAGCTGTGCCTGCTATGGCTCAGAGCGTTTATGCAGCCATACCGAACGATGGAAGCACCACAAGCGACCCACTTCAATCGATTGTAATAACATTTATCAATCCCAGTGTGGTCGACCCAGCGAGCATCGTGCTTTATGTCGATGGTGTTTCATACACTACATCCTCACCGGAGGTTACCTGGGCACCTGCAAATCTTTACTTCACGCCGTCGACTCCATTTTCAGAGGGCGAAGTAGCTTGCTCGCTGGCTGTGGTTCTCGACTGGTCGGGAGACACACTTGAAGGGATACCTTATACATTCTCTTTCTTCGTGGATTTGACAGGTCCACAGGTTATATCGAGAGGACTTCAAGGTGTCGACCCCGATGATTTCCCTATGGTTTTGGGACCGAATACATTCGATGATACGCTCGTTTCCGGCGATACTATCGTCGGCGAATGGTATATCGTCGATGATTACAGCGACCTCGACCCATTAACTATTCAGGTTGTTGTCAATGGCGACACATTCGATTACCCATCACCCGAATTAGAATGGGAAAACGATGTGCTAGTGTCGGTAGATACGATTTTAGATTCCATAGTCGTGGATTCTCTCGGCGTCCCCGATACATTTTACAGTTTTATCGAGCATCACGCCGACCATATTATGTTCTACCTTACGAGTTGGAGTCCTATGGATACGATTTGGATGGCTCTTGTCAATTTCGATGACACCCCCGATTATGGAGCACCTAACTCGCTGGTTGATTCCCCCGACAATGGTTTCTACTTCTATCTCGATTATCTTGGACCAACCGCGACTGTCGTGTCGCCTGCGAGGTTCGATGACAGAGTGATTAGGACATCCTGCACCGATTTACCATTCACATTCGATATTTACGATGATAATGGTATCGACCCGACTACTATGACCTTCCAATTTCGCGGAACCACGCTCGATGCTTCTTCTCCTATGGTTTCGATGAGTCCGATATGGGATTATGCGGCGACTTACTGGCATATATTCGTTCCCGATACTTTCTTCAGAGTTGTTTGGCCTCAGCGAGATTTCTATTGGCGAAGTTCCTGCGTTATTCAGAGTTTCGTTGTCGATACGATTTATACCGCTACCGATATGATTATCGATACACTGTTTTTCGTGAACCCAATAACCCCCGTCGATGGTTGGTGGATGGATTATGAGACAATAATCAACAATCGAACACACACAGCCGAGCTAAGTGCAGAAATTTCAGATTCGCTTTATTCTTCCGTGACTGTCGACAGATATTCGCACTGCCGAATTGCTGTTGTCTGGGATACTACTACGGGTCTTAATTTCGATACTTTCTTCGGCTATTTGGGCAGCGAGTTCTACCGCTATCGGAACTATGATACAGTCGGATGCGGTTTCGGTGATGATGATATGACAGATGATAGTCTCGAGGTTCAATTTGTCAGTCTTATGAATCCCGAGGTTTATTATATCTACGATACTATCGTTGCTACTTACGATGAAATTCCCGCTGTTGCGAGGGAAATTTATTGTATGTATGGCTGGGGAAATTATTCGGGCACATTCGATTTGCCATCGGAATATCCATCACCTCTTCATCCTATAATGGCGACAACGACGGACCTCGCACAGGTCGGAACAGAGGTGACTATTACTCCTAACCCTCCGATTTACGAGGGTGAAACTCTTCATGTAGAACTTTTGACCTGCGACGATGTTTTCGGAAATCATCTTCTGCCGAACGATGTTTCTTGGGATGTTGCCGCCGATAGAAGTGCACCATATTTGATTTCATACGCTCCTGCTCACAATACTATTACAATGGATACTCTTATGCCGATTTCCGTTACACTCGGCGATGAATATGGGATTATAGACCCGTTCAGTTTGAGGATGAGAATCGAATACTCCGGCGGAACAATCGATATTGATAGTATTCCTGCTCCTCTCCCGCTGACCGGTGAATATACATGGGAATGGGATGCTACAACAGGGACAGGTGTATTTACATTCTATCCTGAAAATGCTGGAATTCATTGGTCGCAAGGCGATACTATCGTTGTCGTTTTCTACGATGTCAGCGATTCCATAGATATTTGCAATGAGAATCATTTTGCCTATGAGTATGACCCGGTGACTTGGACATTTTTCACCGTTTCGGGTCCTTATTTGCAAAATGTCGAGCCGGCGAATGGAACATTTACTTCCTGCCCGACGCAGGGTGTTACTTTCCAACTTTTCGACCCCGATGGTATAAATGCTTCGAGCGTTCAGTTCGAATTCGAAGGCAAGGTCTACGATATAACGACAGTCGACACGAGTATCGTTTGCCACTGGATGCATACGGGTTCTGATTCTGTTCTATTGAGTTGCGATACTACTATATACACTCCATTGCAGTCGATAGGTGGAGGTTACTTCCAGTTTGCTCCGCCTGCGGGGACTTATTATGATGGTCGTCAAATCGATTGTGCGATTCTCAATGCGGAGGATAATCTCGGAAATCCGATGTGGTATGTTGGCGACTACGAATGGCACTACACCTGCGATTTCACAGGTCCTGTGTTCTACGACCCTCAGCCTGCACCTGGGACTTACGCTTCTGGCGAACATCTGGATGTTTCAATCGCTATAGATGACTCTATCAGCGGTGAGATTGCAACTCAATTTGTTACACTCTCTGTCGGAGGCGTGGTATATAGCCCCGTTACCGACCCTGTTTGTGTCTGGGATGGTAATCGGCTTTCCATAGACCTCGGAAGTGCTGGCGTTACATTCCCCGATGGTGCTGAGATTACCGCTTGCCTCGATAACCTATACGATGGTGTCGATTATTTCTGCAGTTTGTATCCAAATGCTGCATCTGGCACACCTCACTGCTGGAGTTTCACTATAGACAACCAACCGCCTACGGCAACACTACTCGAACCGACAGACCTCTCCACCACCGCTTGCTCAACTCAACCGATTAAGATTTTGCTTCAGGATAATCTCGGTGTCGACCCGAATACGATTATGCTGATTGTCGAAGGTGTTATCTACACGGTGGATGACCCCGAACTCGCTCTCGTCGGTGATACACTCGTATTTACGCCATCTGTTCCATACTCGGATGGTGCAGTAGTGGACTTCTCGTTGGCACAGGTGGGGGATATTGCGGGAAATACTATTACGAGCAGTGTCGGAGGTCCATTGCCTACCGATATCGAGTTCACCGTCGACCTGACATCGCCTAATGTTATCGCCGTGAATCCTGAACCCGATGCAGTAGTCACCGAAGAACTCAACATTCTCGAACTTTCGATATCAGATTTCTCCGGCATTGTGGATTCCACTGCGTTCATAACTATTATGGTGCAAACGGAAACCGATACGACTATATATACCTATCCTTACGATGATACATCGGGAATCTGGAATGTCGTAGAGGTTACTCCGACCGATTATTTAATTATGCTCGATTTGAACCTCGCTGGCGTATTCTTCCCGAGCAGAGGCGCTCATATCGAGGTCGAATTCACTATACAGGATGCTCCCGATTATAATTGTTTCGGTGGCACTGCTGTCGGTAATGAAACCGTTTACGATTATGCTTTCGATATCACACCAGGCTGGAGACTCAATCTTAATCTTGTTCCAGTCGTCTGGACCTATGATACAAGCACTGGCGATACAATTTGGGCGTCAGGTGATACAGGCGTTCTCGTTATGGGAGCTGCTTATGGTGCGACAGATAGTTTCGATGAAGGAATCGATGAGATGGCGCCACCTCTTCCTCCCGACACTGGTGGTCCTAGTATTGTTCCACCATCGTTCTTGCTCGGCTCGGACAGATTGACGAAGGATATTAAATCTCTCGAAAGCACCGAACCTGTTTGGCTGATTTGGACTGGAACGACCGCTGGAACTCTCTGGTGGGATACAGCAACAGGACTGCCAGAATATGGAGCATTCGTGATTAATGGTTATCTCGATATGCGTTCGACAGACCATTATGCCTACGATGCAGCCGAAGCGATATTCATCAATTTCACACCGGAATTTATTACGCTACATACAGGGTGGAATCTTGTCAGTGTTCCTGTTAATCCGACCGACCCGACACCGAGTGCGGTGTTCCATGTGCCCGACCATCAGATATTCTGGTATAATCCGTGGTCGATGGCTTATGAACATCCGACGGTTATTCATCCGGGTTATGCTTACTTCGTGCTTTATATCCCCGATGCTGGCGAACCCGATGAAATCACATTCTCGGTTTCTGGTGCTCCGATTTATGAGTATACAATCGATGCACCTCTCGGTTGGGTAACAATGGGTTCTGTCTACGATTTCGGCGGTGTCGATTGGACGACAGGCGGTCATGTTACGACAATCCCTGCGGATGCCCTTTGGGGTGTATATTCATATAATCCCGAGACCGATGCTTACGAGTATGCTCCTGCTATATACGCAGGGAAAGGTTATTGGGCTTATATAACTCTTCCGAGTGGATATTCTTCGGCTTCTATCAATGTGAAAGCATCTTGGCTCAAAGCGGGTGAATACAAAGACCCGCTCTCCGCAGACGATATTGCTCATCTCGATATAGATGGTGAAAAACTCGTCTTAGCGGTGCAGAAAGATGCGACAAATCTTCCCGATAGAGGACTCGATTGGTTGCTGCCGCCTGCTCCTGTTGATGAAATTCATCCCGCATATCTGCTCGACGAAGGTATGCAGCTGATGCGTGATGTTCGCCCCGATGCGAATTGGACACTCGTTCTTAATAAGAGCGCTATCGTCAGAACCGATAGACCTATTACTGCTAACGGCACATTAATCGAGGATTCGAAGATGCTTTCGGCGGGGACATATAAAATTGCCTTCGGTGGCGGAAGAATTCCTTCGGTGCTGGCACTTCATCAGAACAATCCGAACCCATTCAATCCTGTGACCGATATTACATTCGACCTGCCGAATGACAGCAATGTGAAACTCGAGGTGTTCAATATGCTCGGGCAGAAAGTTGCCTCGCTCGTCGATGGTGATGTCCCTGCGGGAACGCATACAGTTAGATGGAACGGTAAGGACAGCAACGGCAATGAGGTTGCAACCGGTGTATATTTCTATAAACTGACTACCGAAAAACAAACGCTAACGAGAAAGATGATTCTGCTTAAATAGAAAAAAACCGATAGATAGATAGAGTTACGGTCTTTTCATTTTGATACCTCCGATTCTCTATCTCGAAACGCCCTCCGAGAGGGGGGCGTTTTTTTATTGGTTGAAATTAAGTGCGTCGAGAAATTTATCTGCGGATTCTCAAAATTCTCTTTTGCCGTAAAGGATTCACATAATAGATGGCATATTAAAAGATAAGGTTTGTTTAATTTTGGGTTGTTAACTGTTTCTCGCAGAATCGACAAGGATTCGTTATTTTCATCTGGCGATTTGTTTCAATCGCCTGTAATCGTCCATCGTATCGATGTCTGAAATTATTCCGATTTCATCGATTTCGATGGTGTCGTATCCTTTTTTATTTATAAATATTTTGAGATTTGAGTCGTCGGGTTCTGCGAGCAACTCCGGGATAAGTTTGCTGTTCATTAGAACTGGATGCCCATTTCTGCCGTGATATGTGGGGATAACAATATCCGAATCGACTTCGAGCATCTTTTCATATACTGTCGGCGAAACTAATGGATAATCTCCAGGAAGAAGGAAAAATCGTGAAGATTTTATATATTTTGCACCTGTTTTCACCGATGTGAACATTCCGCTTTCGTAGTTCTCATTTAATACGATTTCGACCTTTTTAAAATCTGCGAGAATTTTTTCGATTTTCTCTATATCGAAACCGCCGACAACGATTATTCTATCGCAAACAGGATACATACCATCGATAGCACATTGTATAATCGTTTTCCCCGCAAAGGGAAGAGTCATTTTGGATTTGCCGAGCCCGATTCTTCGCGATTTGCCCGCTGCAAGAACTATACCATCTACATTTGCCATAAATATTTTCCCTTCGATAAAATCCTAATATTTTTTTCTTTTGAGATAATCTCGAAGTTCTCTTTCCTTTTCGCGGTCCTTCTGTTTTTCCAGAAGATATTGCTTTTTCTGATACTGCTTTCTGCCCTTAGCGATACCGATTTTAATTTTCACTTTTCCCCTATCGTTGATATAGACTTCGAGCGGTATCAATGTCAATCCGCGCTCTTCGGTTTTACTTTTCAGTCTGATAATTTCACGCTTGTGCATAAGCAATTTTCGTCGTCTTCGAGGGTCGGGTCTGAAAGAACTCGATTTTTCATAAGGAGAAATGTGCATTC
Organism: uncultured bacterium; assembly: GCA_964425665.1. Lineage (GTDB taxonomy): Bacteria > UBP14 > UBA6098 > B30-G16 > B30-G16 > JAGGZE01. Next base: position 535 of record CAYRNI010000091.1, on the reverse strand, counting down.
CATATAGCCACAACTCGCCGTTTTTTATCTTAGCGAATGAATCTTTGAGACTGACCATCCCCGCCCGGATAGATTTCACCTCCGAACCCACAAGAACAATTCCCGCCTCGAAAGTCTCGCTTATCTCGTAGTCGTGAAGTGCCTTTCTATTTCTTACGATAGTTTTCATCTAAAATCACCTTGACAAAACATATTGACAGAACAAATTAGCCAAATATATTTATAACGCAATGGAAATTTGCCGGGGTGGCGGAATTGGCAGACGCGCTAGATTCAGGATCTAGTGGGTATTACACCTGTGCGGGTTCAAATCCCGCCCCCGGCAGTGGCGATCAGCCACCTCTTCGTGCGTTGCTTTCCTTCCGATTAAAATCGGAATTCCCTGCAACGCCTTCGTTACCTAACTAAAATAAGCAATAACCCCATCTGTAAAAACACTAACTTTTAAAAATCCCGAATTACAATGTTCTCATCGAGTCAAACGCAGTGCAGACGAGATGCAAGAACTTGTTAGTCGGGGTTCAAATCCCGCCCC
>CAYRNI010000090.1:0-9256 GCA_964425665.1 uncultured bacterium | reverse complement strand
CTGTCGTGAACTTTCGCTGTTTTTTGTTCCTGCAAAACGATTTTTTCATATACATCGGGGCGGAATATTTTTAAGAACTCGAATACTTTGTCGAGTTCGAGATGAGTATCGAAACAGGGACCATTCGGGCGAGAGAGCAATATACCATACACTGGAATCGGATACACATCGACCATACCTTCGGAGAGGTCTCTCGGGCAAGCCACAGCGAGAATCATAGTCGGTCGTGCCTCGATAACGACTCGTCTCGCCACTGTGCCACCAGTGGCGACATATACCGAAATGCCATCCTTGTTGTGAAAATCCACCAGCGTTCCCAACGGACACTTTCCACACTTGCGGCAATTCTCGATAGACCAAGTGATTTTCCACGGGCATTTATGCCATTGGATACAATGAGGCAGAAGTATCAATATTCGTTTCGGTGAGAACCTATTTTTTTTCGCCTGAACCCAGAACAGCACATTGCTGACAGCGACGAAACTTTCACGCAATTTGTCCTTGTCGATTCTTAGAATCGAGCTGCCCAAAAGATATACGAGTGGCGGTAATATCCGCATAGTGATTTGCGTTCGCCCGTGAGGATATAGCAGGTCGTAATTTGTGATACAGGTCAGAGTTATCAAAAGCAATCCGCCGCCGATAACGATTAAAATCAAAGCGAATCCCCCACCTACGATATATGTTAGAATATGCGAAATTTGAAAAAGTCTCGGCGAGGCAAGATAAAAAATTACTATAAGAAACATCGCTAAGATTATAAAACCGAGCCACGAAACCAATAGAAATGGAGATTTACCCCAAACTTTTTCATCATTGTCCAATTTTTTCGTCGATTGCTCCATTATTTCTCTTGAAAATATTCTTAATTTTTGCGAACGCTTTTTTAAAAACATTTTTAGCCAATGCTACACCTCTCGGTCCCGCCAGTAAAAGTCCTGCACCTGCCATTCCCCAGGTTATCGCATATACGATTGTCGCTATTCCCATATATTTAGGAGAATTATATTTCGCGCTGAGATAACCACCGAGTATAAATCCAATCCAGCCGATTGGTGGATTCACTATCAGCAAAATAACCCCCGCGACAAATGCCGTTTTACTGGCTCTTATCTTTTCTATTATTCTCTTAATCATAACTCGATTCAATTTCTAATTAAGAAATCGATGGGAACTTTGTCGAGTAAAATTTTATTCTATCTTAAAACCGAGAAAATCCGGAACATCAGAGAATTTCGACTCATCGGGAAAAACTTTGCGAGGGAAACAAGCGAATACCTGTGCCCTAAGGCTGGCGAGTGGTGAAAACCACGCGTCTATCCTTCTCTTTTGCTCTCGGCGATGAACCCGGGATTATCGGGTCTTTTTCACCCATTGGAACAACTTCGACAATACTCGATGGGACACCTTGCTCTTCGAGGAATTTAACCAACTTTCTACCGACCGCTCTCGCCCGATTGCGATTGTATTTCGGACTACCTTCTGTATCGGTATATATCAACATTTTTGTGATTCGGTCGGGATAGGCACGGATTCTTTTCGCCACACGGTATAGCGAATTCATCGCATTTGCGGTGAGTTCGAGATTGTCGTCGAAAAGGTCATACACCACGACTCCATTTGCGGTCGGTATGGTGGGGCAGCCGAACCTATCTACCTCGAAACCCGTAGGAGTTTTCTCGCACTGGTCGATACCATCGGGAACGCCATCCTCATCGGAATCGGTCGGACAACCATTGTTATCCACTATAGCACCTTCTGGGGTATTAGCACAAGAGTCTATATAATCCGGCACGCCGTCGTGGTCGATATCTCGCGGACAGCCAGTAGTATCGACAGGGATATTTTTCGGAGTATCGGCGCATCTATCGACGCCATCGGGAACGCCATCGTTGTCGGAATCTGTCGAGCAACCCAAAGAATCCACAAGTGCCGCCAGCGGAGTATTCGGACATTTATCGAGACCATCGAAAACACCATCACCATCGGAGTCTATACCGCAGCCGTATTTATCTACGCTTACTTTGGCGGGAGTATCAGAACACTTGTCTTCTTCATTTGGAATCCAATCGCCATCTTCATCGTGAAAACCGGGGCGGAATTCGACAAATATACCGCCGCCGAAAATCGACATATAATCATCGCTGAAAATTCGCTCGAACGCCGCTATTAGACCGATTTGCCATCTCGGCGAGAAAAAATATTTACCTCCGATGGAAATCTTTGCATCGGGCGAAAATTTTTTATCGAATATGCTCATTCCACCGAGTGCCGAAATATCGAGCGAAAACCTCCTGTGCATTCTGATAGAATACCTCGATGCGATATTTACAGCGGGTATCGAACCTATGTCACTATTGAAACCAATGTATTTCCCGTTGAGAGCAAAAGAGAACGATTTGTAATAAATAACCCAGAGATTCAATCCGAGTTCCATATCGCTGTATTCGTCATCATTGTAATCTATTTTAACACCGGATACGGATAAATCCAATGTTCTCTGCGAAACCGCCCAGGATAGTATAGGCAACGAAAGAACAGCGATTAAAATTATTATTGATGAAACTTTTGTCATAGCGGGACCTTTCTACTTAATATCGACTTCCCAAGATTCGTATGGTTTCATAACCTTGCACTCGACAGGACATCGCTGGCAGAAATTTATCGCATCGTTAGTAGAACCCACGACCTCGCCATAGTGCATAGGTATAGCGAGTTTCGGATTTATTTTTTTCACAGCCTCGATTGCCTCAGCAGAGTCCATCGTATAAGTTCCACCCACGGGAAGTAAAGCGATATCTGTCTCTATTCCTGCCATCTCATCGATAACATCGGTGTCGCCAGCGTGATAGATTTTTATTCCACTTATGTCGATTATATAACCGACCCAATTTTTATCTTTCGGATGAAAATTTTTCCCTATGTTGTATGCGGGAACAGTAGTAACAACTATATTATTATTTCTGATGACATCGCCTGGTTTTACACTTTTGAAATCGAATGGAATCGAGCAATCGGGTGGAGCTAAAATCACAGTTTTTTGACTGCCAACTTTCGAGACATCGTCGGGGGAACAGTGGTCGAAATGACTGTGTGTAATCAGCACCATATCGGCTTCTGGAAGATTCCCGACGAGATTATACGGGTCGATATAGATTTTCAATTCGCCATCCAGCAAAAATGATGCATGTTTCAAAAAAGTGATTCGCATATTTATCACCTCGTCTCATATTTTTCATCATCGTGGAAAAACTCTTAATTTTTTAAAATACATTCCCAAAAAAATTTTACAACACATTTTTTCATAGACAGATAATTTATAATAGGTTAAATTCTCTACTCGACACGCGAGGCAATATACAATAGAGTTCATAAAACTTTTGAATGATGGATAAAACATTAAAAAAATCGATAATACTCGCTGCGGGTTTCGGAACGAGATTGAAACCATTTTCTGATACTTTGCCGAAACCGTTATTTCCACTATTTGGGAAACCTGCTCTGTATTATATATTCGAAAACCTCGCCGAAAATGGCATAGAAAATATTTTCGTAAATACGCATCATCTTTCGGACTTAATCCTCTCTGCGATACCCGACATAACGCCAGCAGGAACGAATGTGCAAGTATTTGTCGAAAAGGATAAAATACTTGGCACAGCGGGTGGTATTGGAAATATTTTCAAAAACATCGGCGAACCCGATGAAACGATACTTATTCACAACGGCGATGTTTTGGAGCAATTCGATATAATATCTGCGCTGGAATTTCACAGAGCGAATAATTTTTTAGCAACACTTATCGTAGTCGATGAGCCGAGAAAAAATTCTGTCGCAGTCGATGGCGAAATAGTTTCCGGATTCATCCCAATAGGTGAAAAAATCTCGCCAGGATTTAAGAAACTAACATATTCCGGTGTGGCTATATTAGAACCCGAAATAATCTCGACATTTCCCAGGGACAGATTCGCCTCGCTCATAGAATATTTGATTCCATTTGTAAAAATGAAAAAGGTCGGTGCTTTCTACGAAAAAAATTTCTGGTGCGATTTCGGGACTATTCGCGACTATCTCGAACTGCACAGAAGGATTTTGGTCGATGGTGAATTTTTAAAAAATTTCGCCGGCAAAAAAATCTGGATATCCGAGTCTGCGGAAATCGACGATTCGGTGGAGATTTTCGGCTTCGCTGCGATATATGATTCGGCGAAAATATCGGGCAGTGTCCGAATTGCGAACTCGGTGATTTGGCACAACACAATTCTGAAAAATGGAACATACATAAATTCGATAATATCGCCAGATTTTTGCGTGGAGATATAGAAAAGGCGACTCGATGATGAGCCGCCTTTCGATTCTTATCGATTGGATAATTAATATCCGCCGTATCCGCCGCCTCCTGGAGGCACAGCGGGAGGTTGTTCCTTCTTCTCGGGATTTTCTACTACCATAGCCTCGGTGGTTAGCAACAGCGAAGCAATCGAAACAGCGTTTTCCAGTGCCGAGCGGACGACTTTTTTCGGGTCTATAACGCCTGCATCCAATAGTTTCTCGAACTTTTCGGTTTCCGCGTTGAAACCGTAATCGTCCTTATTGTTCATAACCTTATTCACCACCACAGAGCCTTCGTGACCAGCGTTGTCTGCTATTTGGCGGAGCGGTTCGGTCAATGCCTTGCGAAGTATGGATACCGCTATTTTCTCGTCACCATCGAGTTTCTTCTCGAAAGATTTTAGAGCAGAAATTGCTCTAATCAAGGCGACACCACCGCCTGGGACGATACCCTCTTCGACCGCTGCACGAGTTGCGTGGAGCGCATCATCGACACGGTCTTTTTTCTCCTTCATCTCGGATTCAGTAGCGGCACCGACCTTGATTACAGCGACACCGCCAGCCAACTTCGCCAATCTTTCCTGTAATTTTTCCCTATCCCAATCGGATGTGGCTTTCTCGATTTGAACCTTGATTTCATTGATTCTACCTTTGATTTTCTCCGGGTCGCCTTGTCCCTCGACAATCGTGGTATTATCCTTGTCGATAACGACCTTTTTCGCCTGTCCAAGGTCTTCGAGACGAGCATTCTCGAGTTTGAAACCGACCTCCTCCGAAATCACCTGCCCATTTGTTAGAATAGCGATATCTTGGAGCTGCTGCTTTCTTCTATCGCCGAAACCGGGAGCTTTGACGGCACAGACTTTCAATGTTCCACGAAGTCGGTTCACGACGAGAGTGGCGAGTGCTTCGCCCTCGATATCCTCTGCGATAATCAGAAGCGATCTACCAGTTTGAGCGATTTTCTCGAGAACAGGTAGCAAATCTTTCATCGATGAAATTTTCTTATCGTGAATGAGGATGTATGGGTCTTCGAGAACCGCTTCCATCTTATCGGGGTCGGTTATGAAATACGGCGATATATATCCGCGGTCGAACTGCATACCCTCGACGACATCGAGATGAGTATCCGTTCCCTTCGCCTCCTCGACAGTAATAACTCCCTCTTTGCCGACTTTATCCATCGCTTCGGCGATGAGTTGTCCGATTTGCATATCGTTATTGGCAGAAATTGCACCGACAAATGCGATTTCCTGCGAATCGGATACATCTTTCGCCATTTCTGCGAGATGGTCTACGACGACCTTTGTGGCTTTTTCGAGACCTCTGCGAATCGCCTGTGGATTCGCTCCCGCCGTGACATTTTTCATTCCCTCGAGAAAAATAGCCTCAGCGAGAACTGTCGCGGTTGTTGTTCCATCGCCGGCGACATCGGATGTTTTCGACGCGACCTCTTTAACGAGTTGCGCACCGATATTTTCGAATGGGTCTTCGAGTTCGATTTCTTTCGCTACGGATACACCGTCCTTAGTAACTGTCGGAGAGCCGAACTTCCTTTCGAGAATAACATTTCTGCCTCGTGGTCCCAATGTGACCTTTACCGCTCGGGAAAGTTTCATTACACCAGATTTAATTTTTCCGCGAGCCTCTGTCGAGTATTCTAATATTTTCGCACTCATTTTATTACCTCCTTGTAATTTACTTTTCTACGATTGCGAGAATATCCGATTCACGCATAATCAGATATTCCTCTTCATCGACCCGAATTTCTGTGCCTGCATACTTCGAATATAGGACTTTATCGCCCTTCTTGATTTTGAGCGGGATGATTTTTCCATCATCGGTAAGTTTGCCTTCGCCGACCTCGATAACCTCGCCTTCCTGAGGCCTCTCCTTGGCGGTATCCGGAATTATGATACCACCTTTTTTTACTTCCTTTTCCTCGAAGGGCTTAATGAGAACCCGGTCGTAGAGTGGCTTGAACTGCATAATTTAACCTCCTTGTTGATTTTATCGAAAGTGTCCTATAAAAAGCGCTAAAATGAACCTCTAATTTTAAATTTTGCTCCAATTGTTAGCACTCTCCTACGATGAGTGCTAATATATTTTAGACGAATTTTCTGTCAAGATTTTTTTAAAAAACTTCCAATTTTTTATTATCTTTTACTTGAACAAGCGTATATTGACTGATGAATCGAAATTTTTGGAGGTTTTTAATATGAAATCGAATGAAATCAGGCAGATATTTTTAGATTATTTCAAAAATCGGCAGCATACGATAGTGAAATCGTCGCCGGTTGTTCCGATTGCCGACCCGACATTGCTTTTCGTCAACGCTGGGATGAATCAGTTCAAAGATATTTTCATCGGGAAAGCGAGTTGTCCATACGAACCGCCGCGAGCAGCATCGGTGCAGAAATGTATTAGGGTATCGGGCAAGCACAACGACCTCGATGAAGTCGGAGGCGATGGCTACCATCATACATTTTTCGAGATGCTCGGTAATTGGTCGTTCGGCGATTATTTCAAACTCGATGCGATAAGGTGGGCATATGAACTTTTGACGGAATATTATAAACTTCCAAAGGAAAAATTATGGGCAGCGGTTCACGAGAAGGATGATGAGTCTGCAAAGATATGGCGTGATGAAATAGGGATTCCCGAAAATAAAATCGTTCGCTGCGGTGATAAGGATAATTTCTGGGAAATGGCTGAAACAGGTCCTTGCGGACCGACCACCGAAATCCATTACGATTGGGGCGAACAAATCGACCCCGATGGACTGCCGAATTCGTCGAAAAGATTTGTCGAGGTGTGGAATATCGTGTTTATGCAGTATTTCCGCAATCCAGATGGTTCGCTCGACAATCTGCCCATCCGAAGTGTCGACACAGGGATGGGTTTCGAACGACTTACCGCAATTTTGCAAGGGACACAGGACAACTACGAAACCGATATCTTCGCACCGATAATCCATTCAATAGAGGATTTGAGCGGTCATCGATACGATGAAAACGAGCGGGTGAAATTCGCGATTCGTGTTCTCGCCGACCACATTCGTTCTCTCTCTTTCGCTATCGCAGATGGAGCTCTTCCGGGAAATACCGGTCGAGGTTATGTTCTTCGCAGGATTTTACGCCGGGCAGAACGATTCGCTCGCACTCTCGATGTCGACCAACCGATTTTGTGGAAACTCGTAACGCCGTTAGTCGATAAGATGGGCGATGTCTATCCCGAACTGGTTCAGCGAGCACAAATCATCACGCAGGTTATTAAATCCGAGGAGGAACGGTTCGGCAAGACGCTCGATTTCGGTATCGAATTGTTCAACAAAATCGCCGACAGAACAATTGCGGCGGGCGAAAATAAAATATCGGGCGAGGATGCTTTCAAATTATATGATACCTATGGTTTTCCAATCGATTTGACGCAACTGATGGCTCGCGAGCGAAATCTCGATGTCGATGTAGCAGGTTTCGATAAATTTATGAATGAGCAAAGGAAACGCGCTCGCTCGGCGGGAACTTTCGACATCACTCACAAGCAAAAAAACGAATGGATAAAAATCACCGAGGGCGAAGACAGCAAAAAACTTTTCTACGATACGGAAAAATCCGATGCAGAAATCAGATATGTTCGCCAGTCCGACGACGGCAAAATAGAAATAATTCTCTCGCAAACGCCATTCTATGCCGAATCTGGCGGGCAGGTCGGCGATACGGGAAAAATTTTAGGCGAAAATTTCACTCTCGATGTGGTCGATACGCAAAAAGAGGGCGAGCATATCGTCCATATATGCGAGCATCACAAAACATCATATAAAGATTTGCTCGATGCAATCGGGAAAAATCCAGAAGTGAGTGCCGAAATCGACCACGAGAGACGAAATGCGATTCGTAAAAATCACACTGCGACACATCTTTTACACAAGGCGTTGCGGCTCGTTCTCGGCGAACATATCAGGCAGGCTGGTTCGCTTGTCGCTCCCGATAGATTGCGTTTCGACTACACGCACTATAAATCGCCCTCCGAAAACGAACTGCGCGAGGTCGAACGAATTGTGAACGAGATTGTCCAGCGGGATATTCCAGTAAAAACGGAAATCACCACATACGCCGAGGCGGTCGAATCGGGTGCGATGGCACTGTTCGGCGAGAAATACGGCGATAAAGTCAGGATGGTTACAATCGGCGATTTCTCACGGGAACTTTGCGGAGGAACTCACCTGAACAGAACAGGCGAAATCGGACTGTTCGCAATCGCTCGCGAGGAAAACATCGGCTCGGGAACAAGACGAATCGAGGCACTAACTGGAATGTCGGCTGTCGAGCATTTCTTCACTATACGCAAGCACTGGAACGAAATCGAAAATCGTCTGAATGCCACAGGCGATAGCGTGTTTGCAAAAATCGAAAAACTTTACGAGGAAATCGACGAAATCAATCGCAAATTGACCGAGCAAATCGGCGAAAAATCGAAAAATATCGCTAACGAGCTTATGGAAAGCGCTCGCGAGCTCGATGGTTCAAAAATCATAATCGGTAAAGTCGCAGCTCGGTCTCGGGAAAATCTTATGAACATTATGTCCAAACTGGAAAAACAAATCGATTCGGGTATAGTGCTGCTCGGAGCAGCGACCGATAGCGGCAAAGTCGCATTCGTCTGCCGTGTGACATCGGATATTATCGAATCTCACGGTTTCAAGGCGGGCGATATCGTCCGTGAGGTCGCAAAAATCGCAGGCGGAAACGGCGGCGGTCGTCCAGATTTCGCTCAAGCAGGCGGGAAAAATCCAGAAAAAATCGATGAGGCATTAGATAGAGCAAGACAAATCATTTTCTCCGATTAGTATCGCCACAACCGAGAGGATAACCGTAAGAAAGAAAGAAAAATCGAGCATTTGGACGATAGGAATTGTCTCTCG
>CAYRNI010000089.1:0-9488 GCA_964425665.1 uncultured bacterium | reverse complement strand
TCACATTTTTTGCAGTTACGATAATAGTTTAAAATTTTCGATTATCAAGCAAAAAGAAACTAAAGGACTCGATGCAAAATTCAAATTATGATGAACTTCGAGCACAAATCAGTTTAATGTATTCAGTGCAGACTTTACCGAAAAATTTAAAGGAAAAACAGATGAACGCTTGAAAAATACACTATGCGAAATGAGACAACTCCATTGCACCAGAGCGAAAAGTTGCGCGAGGGAAATATCCTACTGTTCGGGAACGACCATATAGATGAATTGGTCTCCGAGAGCCGAGCCGGCATTTTCGGCATCTTCCTTGGTGGCGAAATGTTCCGCTCGCACACGGTAGAGAATTTTATCTCCTATGGTTGTTTTTTGGATATATGCAGAAAGCCCGATATCCATTAGTTTTTTCATCATAATATTTGCGCGGAGACTGTCCGAGAATGCTCCGAACTGAAGCGTGTATCCACCAGTGTGCGATGAATCCGCCGCCCGTGGAATAGTAGTGAAAAAATTTGCGATGTATGGATAATCGTTCACAGATTTTGGGATAGATTTCGAGATTTTGGCGAGTCCAGCGGAGCTCCAGGCACGCAGTCTCGGTTGGGTAATCTGAGCGAGATAGATTTTCGCCGAATCGGGTTCATCTAATATTATATTGCAAAATCCAATCAGTAGAAGTCTCGTATCGCCGCCGAAATCTGTGCGTTGGAGAAACGCTAATGCCTGTCTGTAAAGTCCTCTGGAAAAATACAATCTTCCCAACTCGAATAAGGTCTGTGGAGTTTCATTTTGACGAAATTTCTCGGCGATTTGCTCGGCATTGTGCATATTGCCAAGATAGGTGCACAAATCGGAGGAATAGTCTAATTTATCCCAATATGCAGAATATTGAGGTTCGGCGAACAACAATGATAAAATAGAACATATCGCAACGATGTAAATTCCCATTCTCATAAAAATTATATTAGACATCGAAACTATTCCACTCGCCGCATTTGGGACAATGCCAGAGTGGAACATCCGATTGGTATCCGCAGTTTCTACAGATAAATTTTGGTTTATGTAATTCCTCTATCTTCTTTGAAACAATTTTTTTAATAGATTGCATTTCGTTAGTTTCGCAAAGAAATTTGATTTCCGACAGAAGTAAATTCATCGTTTTTTCTGGTGCTTCACGAACGATTTTCAATGCGGTCTCGATATTGCCCATTTTCTCGTATATTTCCGCCAATCTCAACCTTATAAATTCTACTTCGGGGTTCTTTTCCAGTATATCTCGATACAACAATCTCGCTTTATCGAATTCGCCGAGTTCGTAGTATACACTTTCGATTTTGTCCATCACGACAATAGATTTTTGAGGAAATTTGGTGGCTATTTTAGTCCACCATTCGAGTGCGTCCTTTAATCTTCCCTCGTTCGCATAGGCATAGCCGATTTCCATCATCGCAGGTAAGCAGTCCGGGTAGATTTTTAGGGCATCCTTAAAGATAACCCGAGCTTTATGAGGATTATCCTCGACGATATTTTTCCCGATTTCTACCTTATACAATGCGAGTATTTCCTTATTATCGCCAGTTTTAGACAACATTTCGTATGCTTCATTCCATCGCTCTAATTTTTCGAGTATTTCCGCAGCGAACTCGTATGTCCACATATCTGGTTTGAGAGAGAGTATTTGATTTGCATACTCTAGGGATTTTTGGAAATTGTTTTCTGCAAAAGCATCGAGAGCCAGCGATTTATAGACTCTCGCTTTCTGTTCGGATGTTATGAAGGCACGGGATAACAGCGATATATGGATTCTTTTGGCTTTTTCTATCTCGCCGTTCTGCCGAAGAATATCGCCTAATAGAGTATAAGCCATTATATTCGATGTATCGTTTGTTGCCGCAGAATGAAGATATTTCATCGCCGATGGAAGGTCGTTTTCTATTATCGATAGAAGACCTTTAACAAAATCGTCGCTGCTGGCTCGGTAACGAACTTTCATCCGATAAAAATACCATACAGCAATTATCACAGCCACTATGAAAATGATAATTATGAATAGTAAATTTCCGCTCATCATTTTTCCTCCTTCTCGATATCGAGTTCTTCGAGAGGCATAGTTCTAAGCTGACCGAGTTCATTTTCGAGTTGTGAAATCGTGCTTTTCAGTTTCGATATTTTAGTTCTCAGACGAATTTCCTGAATGACGGATATAATCAGTGTCCACAGCAAACCGATAGAGAAAGCCCCAACCACTACCGCATTCAATGTAGTATCGGGAATGATAGTAAAACCGAGCGAGACAATACCGACTCTATGTCCATAATTAAGAGTAATAAATCCCGCGAGACAAACGATAAGTAGAAGTAACATAAAAAGGACGAACGCCCGCATATTTTTCCTCCTTAAAAAATAAAAAAAGTATATCACAATTATGTCAATCTAATGCCATTTATCACCAGTTCAAATTTTTTACCCAAAAATTTAGCTGCTCGTCTGGATTCGACCATACGAGCCATAAAAATTTCGAAATATTCCATAACAGATGATATATCGGGGTCGATTAAGATGGACAACTCGATTGTTTCGTTATTCGAGACGATGAGTTTGCTGTCTCTCGCAGCGTAGTTCACTCTATCGTGGATGTCGAACGCCACAGTGTTCGGGTTGCGGACTCTCGAACGATGAACATCCGATTTATCCGCTAAAATCAATGCCGCTCCGATATCGGATACAGGGTCGCCTTCCTCCTCGTGGTGATTTCCAACCGCCGATGCTATCTCGAGAACTTCATCGAATTCCATACCGAGTTCAGGTAAAATTTTCATCAGGATATGAGCGCTATGCTGAGCGTGGTTTCTTCTGTTCACGATGTTTCCGATATCGTGGGTATAGCCGGCGATTTCCGCGAGTTGGACTCTGCGTTCATCATAGCCCAAATCACGAAGAAGTTGCCCCGCCCGCTCGGAAACTATACTTACATGACGAAAACCATGCTCCGTATAGCCGATTTGTTCCAAAGTTTTGTCAGCTTGTGTTATAAGTTGCACTATTTTTTCATTTGATTTTATATCTTTTACTACAATCATTTTCACCACCTAAAATACTATTTTTCCAATCGCTTGTCAACAGGATTAGTTTTTCATCGCATCGGGAATCGCCGATTCGTATATTTTTCTAATCTCGTCGATATCCCATCTATTTTCGTCTATAACGATTGCACCATCATTCGTTGTCTCACCGATTTTCACACAAAGAACTCCCATTTTCGCCGATAATTTCTCGAATTCATCGCTATTCTGTGGATGCACACCGATTATAAATCTCCCCTGAGACTCGGAGAACAGATAGAACAATTTTTCATCGGAAAATTTCTGCGGAATTTCGATTCTTACTCCGATACCATCGGATTTCATCGCACATTCTGCGAGTGCAACAGCGAGCCCGCCATCGGATATATCGTGGCTATGTTCGATTAGTCCGTTCTCGATGGCGGAAAGCAGAAAATCTATGTTGCGTTTTTGCTCGTCCAATCTCACTTTCGGCGGTCGTCCAAAATATTTTCCAAAAATAAGTTTCTGAAATTGCGAGCCATCGATTTCGCTCGTGTCGGTCTCGCCGAGAACATAGACCACATCGCCAGCGCGCTGAAACGCCATAGGAGTGATAGATTTTTCATCCTCTATAATCCCGACCATACCGATAACTGGGGTCGGGAAAACCGATGTTTTCGGCGATTCGTTATAGAAACTCACATTGCCGCCCGTCACGGGAATATCCAAAATTTTGCAGGCATCGGAAATGCCCTCGCAAGCACGAGCGAACTGCCACATAACAGCAGGCTTTTTCGGATTGCCGAAGTTCAAACAATCCGTGATGCCGATAGGTTTCGCACCCACAGCAGCGACATTTCTCGCCGATTCCAACACGGCGAGCGCTCCGCCCGAGTATGGGTCGAGATACGAATAACCGCCGTTGCAATCCGTCGATATCGCGAGAAATTGCCCCGTATCCATTATTCGCATAACAGCGGAATCCGCCGCACCGGGAGTCACAACCGTCCGCACACCGACCTGATAGTCGTATTGACGATACACCCATCTTTTCGATGCGATTGTCGGAGATGATAACAACGCCGAAAATATCGCAGAGATTAAAGCATCATCTAAATCCGAAGAATTGTTTTTCGATATTTCACCGCCGAGTTTTTCGAGTATTTTTACCTTATCCAATTTTTGCCACTCATCCATTGAATTTTTCGAGTTGAGTTCATCGAGATAATCGGGTCTCTTTCGAGGTAAATCGTAGACAGGAGCACCTTTTCCCGCATCGAGGGAATCCACTGGGATTTCGGCGGCTATTTTGCCTCGCCACCGAAGACGCAGAACGGGTTTCTCGATAACCTTGCCGATAACCGCATAGTGCAAATCCCATTTTCGCAAAATTTCCTCGATTCTCGGCAAGTTCTCGGCTGTGGAGACCAAAAGCATCCGCTCCTGCGATTCGGATAGCATAATCTCATAGGGGGTCATATCCTCGGCGCGAAGTGGAACGAGGTCGAGGTTCAATTCGATACCGACACCGCCTTTGGAAGCCATCTCCGCAGATGAACTCGTGAGACCCGCCGCTCCCATATCTTGCATACCGACGGCGAGATGTTGCTTCGCAATCTCCTGAGTGGCTTCGAGAAGTAGTTTCTCGGTGAACGGGTCGCCGATTTGAACGGATGGTCTATCTTCATCCGACTGCTCCGTCAGTTCATCCGATGCGAAAGACGCCCCGTGAATACCATCCCTGCCTGTGGAAGAGCCGATATATACCACAGGATTTCCCACTCCTGTTGCTTTCGCAGAGATTATATCGTCGGTGTTCACGATACCGACCGCCATAACATTGACCAATGGATTTCCTGTGTAGGAATGGTCGAAACGCACCTCGCCCGCTACTGTCGGCACGCCGAAGCAGTTTCCATAAAACGAAATCCCACGAACTACACCATCGAACAGATGGCGAGTTATAGGTTCGTCCAGTTCGCCGAAGTGCAGTGAATCGAGCGAGGCAATCGGATATGCACCCATACAGAAAATATCTCGTAGAATTCCACCGACACCTGTTGCGGCGCCCTGAAACGGCGCCACCGCCGATGGATGATTGTGACTTTCCATTTTGAATGCGACAGCCCATTTATCCTTCAATCGCAGGACGCCAGCGTTTTCCTCGCCCATTTTGGTCAACGAGCGGTCGCTGTCCTTAGGAAATTTTTTCAGATGAACTAACGAACTTTTATACGAACAATGTTCGCTCCACATAACAGAAAATATCCCGATTTCTGTATAGTTCGGTTCTCGTCCCAAAATCTCGACGATTCTATCGTATTCTTCATCGGAGAGTTTCAGCCTTTTCGCGGTTTCACGCATAAATATCCCCCGAGTAAATTCAATAACAAACTAATCTAATTTGTCCCATTGGCAAGCAAAAGAATTTTATTTTGTTCTCGCTCCTGAGAAATACAGCTCACGGAAATATTGACCTTTCGCAAAAATTCCGAAAATACCGCCGGTATGACATAATATTATATCGGCATCTTTTGGAATTTTATTTTGCTCTATTAGACTGAATGCGGCGCGGAACGCCTTTCCCGTGTAAGCATTGTCGAGAACAACGCCTTCCGTTCGGGCGAAATCGGCGATGAACCTCGCGAGGTCTTCATCCATAACGCCGTAGCCTTCGCCCCAGAAATTATCGAAAAGTGCGATTTCATCGGGATTTATACCGATATTCATCTCATATCTCTCTACAAATTCTCGTGAGACGCGAGTTATGCTTTCCTTCTGCTTGGTCGTTTCGGGACCGGCTGTTATACCAATCACCTTCGTATCCACACCGAGATGTTTGAAACCGAGCCAGAGTCCAGTATAAGTCGCTCCGCTGCCAGATGGAACGATAACATAATCGGGGATAAATTCCTGTTCTTTGGATTGAGCGATAATCTCCTGTGCAGCATTGAAATATCCCCACACTCCGAGAGCATTAGAGCCTCCCTCGGGAATGATATATGGATTTTTACCCGTTTTTTTAAATTTCTCCGCTTCTTCGAGCATAATTTCATCGTGTCTTTCGTATTCCTCTGCGGTAACCCATCTGAAAGTCGCGCCGAAAATCAAATCCAAAAGCCAGTTGCCGGTAGGACCTTCGCCTGTGCGCCTGAGAACGAGATGGACATCCATTCCGAGCCTTCGTGCAACTGCCGCGACCGCCCGACAGTGATTCGATTGCTCGCCACCGCAGGATATTAGAACATCGGCATTTTTTGAAAGAGCATCGGCGACTAAAAATTCGAGTTTCCTGATTTTGTTCCCCGATTCGACAGAACCTGTCAAATCGTCTCGCTTAATCCATATTTTTGCACCGATTTTTGCGGATGTTCTCGCAGCAAAAACCAACGGCGTGGGCAACATAGCGAGCGATATGCGTGAAGGCATATTTTTCATAATATCCCTCCCCAGTATTTTTTTAACTTTTTTAACTTATTTACCTTGCGATAGAAGTTTTTTCCGGTATTCTACAAGGCTTTCATAAACTTCATAAGGGACTTTGTAAATTCCAAGTAGGGGTTCACCGCGGACTGTTCCGTGGCAATCCGAACCGCCCGAGATAGCGAGATTGTTATCCCGTGCGAACTTTTTCAGATACTCGATTTGATGCGGTTTGTGGAATGGATAATAGACCTCGATAGCATCGATACCCATTCGAGGCAGTTCGGGGAGATTATCGATACATCCCTCGGTGACTCCGCAGTGAGCGATGGATGCTATTCCGCCGGCGGAGTGAATGGTCTCGATTGCTTCCTGTGGTGTCGGTGCATATCTCGGAATATAAGCGGGTTTGCCATAGGCGAGATATTTATCGAATGCGGTCTGAAGACTGGGGATAAAACCGAGTTTTATCATAGCGGTCGCGATATGTGGTCTGCCGACAGAACTTGCATTCCCCGCTATTTCGAAAACTAAATCTGGGGGAACATTCATCCCGAGTTCTTTGAGACGCTCGCAGATTTTGAGAACTCTATCCCTGCGAGAGTCCTGAAGTTTTTTCAATAGTTCCAATATCGCCGGCGAACGGTGGTCGATGAAATAGCCGAGAATATGCATTCTGCCGTTGCACCAGGCGGTTGAAATCTCTATTCCAGGGATAAAATCGATTCCGACTTTTTGTGCTGCGGCGGATTCCTCATCGATTGCACCGACAGCATCGTGGTCGGTTATAGCGATTACCGAAAGGCCATATCGTTTCGCCCTATGGACAATTTGTGTCGGTGTCCAACTGCCATCGGAAACAGTAGAATGAGTGTGAAGGTCAATATATCTTTTCATTTTTCAAAATTAAAAAATTATTGAAAGGAGGTGAAAAATACATCTCCATAGAAATTTACACCGATAAAGTTCATTCCCCGTATATAATATCTTCGACAATCTCGATTGTCTCGTCTGCGATACCTTCGATATCGTCCATAATTTGTTCGGTTTTGTTCTCGATTCTATCGATAAAATCTTGGCTTCCGATATTTGCGAGATTTATGGCGATATTGAAGTATGCGGAATGAACTGCGGATTCTGCCATAATCGCCGCGACACCGACATCTGAAATAACATTTTTATTGCATATTTGAGATACACGGTTTGCGAGCATTAGGACTTTTGCGCCGTGTTCCATAGTTCGCAGAGGAACATAGGTAGCTTTTTCCAATGCGTGCTCGAGAGCCTCGTTGCGAAGTAATCTTTCCTCATCGTTGTTTTTCGGCATACGAAGTGCGCTCATAACATCTCCGAATGCTTCTACATCCTGGTCGACCAGTTCGCTGAAAAGTTCACGCAATTTTTCTGAGGTTTGTAGAATCTCTTTTAGCTCATCCTCGTTCTCCTTGCAGCTCTTTTTCTCGATTGAAAGATTGCAAACCATAGATACCAATGCGGCTGCTGTAGCCCCGGATAATGCGGCAACACTACCGCCGCCAGGTGTAGATGATTTCGATGCCAAATCATCTAAAAAATTCTCGATAGGTTGACTTAATATCATTATCTCTCTCCTCAAAAATTGAAACTAAAAATATGTGATTATGAAATATACGCAAGTTTTTTCTATCCGTATAGTAAAATTCAATTCTTTTCTCTAATAATAAAAAATGCGAAATTGGATTTAGCCAAAATTTCGCCTGAATACAATCTTTGTAGAGAAAACAAAAAAATTCTTGCCTAATAATATTTATCATTTTAGAATAACATAATTTATAGATTAACCAAGGAGCTACAAATGGTAATTTTAATACTCAATTCCGGCAGTTCATCGGTGAAATATCAACTTTGGGATACGAAAGGCGATGGGATGCTGGCGAAAGGTCTCGTATCGAGAATCGGCATAGATAAACCGAAGCTCGAGCATAAAACTAACGACAAGAAGTATGAATATTTTCCCGATGGCAAAATCGACCATAATGATGCTGTTAAACTCGCTCTCGATGCGCTTGTCGATACCGAACACGGTGTTATCGAAAATATAGGGCAAATCGATGCGATAGGGCATCGTGTCGTTCACGGCGGGGAAAAATTCGCCGAATCCGCACTCATCACGGATGATGTTATAGATGCTATAAAAGAGTGCATACCGCTTGCACCTTTGCATAATCCGCCTAATTTGATGGGGATAGAAGCTTGCAGAAAGCTTATGCCGAATATACCGCAGGTCGCAGTTTTCGACACAGCATTTCACCAGACGATGGAACCTCACGCCTATATGTATGCACTTCCATACGAATTGTATGAAAATAACAAAATCCGGCGATACGGTTTTCACGGAACGAGTCATTATTATGTTTCTAACAAAGCGGCAGAATTTTTAGGGAAACCTATCGAGGAACTGAGAATAATCACGGCGCATCTCGGCAATGGTGCATCGATGACCGCTGTGAAGCACGGGAAATCTGTCGATACATCGATGGGGTTCACACCTTTGGAGGGGCTCGTTATGGGGACTCGAACAGGCGATATGGACCCTGCAATCGTGATATTTGTTATGGAACATATGAATATGACACCTGCTGCTGCAAACAATTTCTTCAATAAGAAATCGGGGCTATTAGGGATTTCGGGTAAATCCAACGATGTCAGGGATATTCTGGAAGCCTCGGGAAAAGGCGATGTCAAAGCGAAACTGGCTCTCGAAGTATATACATATCGGATAAAGAAATACATCGGTGCTTACTCCGCTGCGATGGGTGGTCTCGATGTTTTAGTATTCACAGCTGGCGCAGGCGAAAATTCTCCATTTATCCGCAGGAAATCCACAGAGGGACTCGAATTTATCGGCATTAAAATCGACGATACGAAAAACGAATCCGCAATCGGAAAAATTATGGATATTTCCACCGACGATGCCTCCGTGCGAACGCTGGTGATTCCAACCAACGAGGAACTTGTCATCGCGAGCGAAACAGAAAGAAT
>CAYRNI010000088.1:0-9490 GCA_964425665.1 uncultured bacterium | reverse complement strand
AATCGCTCGTATGTTTTTACTCATTTTCCGCTTCAATCTGCATAGGAATTCTTATAAAGAATGTAACGCCACCTTTGGGATTATTTTTATACCATATCGTTCCTCCGTGGGATTCGACAATTCTCGCTGAAATAGAAAGCCCGAGTCCAGTGCCTGTGGTTCTCGTAGTAAAAAAAGGTTTGAAAATCTGGTCGCCTATCGATTCGGGGATACCAGGTCCATTATCGGTAAATTCGACCCAGCAATAACTCTTATCTTTCCTCGTTCTAATCGAAATAACACCATCAGATTTTAGAACACCCAATGAATTTCTGATTAGATTGATAAAAACCTGCCTTATCTGACCAGGGTCGAAAAGAAATGGCGGAATATCCTCCGATGTAGCGACATCTATTCTTATATTTCTTTCCTCGAATTCAGGTTCAAAAAGAATCAAAGTATCGTATATCGTTTGATTTATATCGGCGAGCTCGACATTTTTTGTGGATAATTTCGCATATCCTAAAACATCATCGATTATTCTCTCCAATTTATTGGATTCCTCCCAGATTACCTCTATATCCTTGTGTTTCTCATCATCATCGGGTATTTGGTCGAGCAATCTTTTTGCGAACCCGCCTATAGCGACGAGTGGGTTTCTTATCTCGTGAGCGACCTGCGCCGCCATCGTCCCGATTGTAGAAAGTTTTTCCGCCTCCACAAGTTTCTCCTGGTTTTCTCGAAGCGAATCGTATGCCTCCTCGAGTTTTTTATGGCTACTTCTGAGTTTTTCCGTCAGTGAGGACCTTTCGATTGCGAGACTCGCATGATTTGCGAGCGAACGAAGAAGTTCGAGGTCATCGGATGTTATCTGACGGTGCGTTATCATATTGTCGACAATCAAAATTCCCACAGATTTCCCCATCGATAGCAATGGAACCACTGCAAAATCATCATAATTAAGTCTTTCTCGAACATCCTTCGCCTGTTCCCAGATTTCCTGATTTTGCCGATTGACGAGCAATGTCTTACCCTCTTTTAGAACTTTAATCAAGAAGTGGTCTGAATCGAGCGGTATCCTGAACGAACCGATAATTTTTTTGACGACCGTATCCTCATTTTGTGTGGCTTCCTCGTATGTTTGAAGAGTTTCTGCGAGTGTTCGCGGACCCTGAGAAAGCTCCGCCCAAATTCTCCCTGCCTCCTCGGGACTCGACGGACCGATGGCGTATTTTCCCTCGAGCATACCTGTCGTTTCGTTCACCAGAAGGAAAAATGCCCTATTGAATCCGAGACCCTCCTTCGCTGTCACCGCTGTTAAAATTATGTGCAATATCTTGTCCAATCGACTCGTCCGCTGAAGCGTGTCGGAAATCTCCGTCATTATCCGAAGTGTATTATATTGCTTTTTCAGTTGCAGATTGGCATTTTCAAGGTTTCTACGAGTGGACATCAATTCCTGTATCATCAGTTCTCTGTCGGTAACATCTCTGGCGAGTTGGACAACTTGATAAACAGAACCATCGGCAGATTGTATCGGCGCTGCGACTATGTCGTAATATCTTTCCTGCCCGTTCTGCACATATCTTTCAGTATACCGACAGATTTCTTTCCTCTGAAAAACACTATCCAATGGACAATGGGGACATACATCTTTCCCCGAACCCCAGAAATCATAGCAATGAACAGGACCTTGTTCGAACCTGTCGCCAAACCAATCCTTTATGATACGGTTCGACCAAACCAATTTCCTGTCCTTGTCGAGAACTAAAACGCCATCGTTGATTGTGCTGATTATACTTTTGAGCCATTCTCTTTCCCGATTGAATTCGGAGACATCCTCCAGTGTAATCAAAATTTCATTAGTGTTGGCAATCGGAGCGATGGAGATGTCGATAACTCTATCGTCTGGAAAACGATGCGAGAATGTTATCGGGCGGTCAGCATCTGTTAGGGATTGTAGAAAAACCGTTCCGCCCGGAAAAAGATGAAATTTCTCGTCGAACCTATCGTTTCCAATTCCAATTAGTTTCTCGTCGCTACGCAAAATTTGTCTCGCTCTGTCATTAGCGGAGACCACGCCCTCGTCTCGGTCGATTATAATCAAACCCAACTGAATCGTATCGAGAATAGTATAAATTCTCTGCCATAGTTTTTCAGGCGAATCGCTACCCTTGAAACCGAGTATATCGAAAAGTTTAGAGACAAAACCCGAGAACATTGTATCTAAATCGGAATTTGTCCGCTCGACGAGTCGAATCGTATCGCACAATTCATTTATTTCGGAAATGCCGATGATACCAGAAATCACTCTTGCCTTATCCAATACATCCCCGTTATAATCCTCGAAAACTAATATAAATTTTTTGCCTGTTAAAATTCTACTTCTATTTGCTAATTCGCCGACGGTTATGGATGGTCCTATAATGATTATCGGAGCATCGAATGAATCAGAAATAGCATACGCCGAACCGATAACTATTTTCGAAATTCTTTCCGCAATATCGGGCGAATGCTCCCAAATATATACGGATGTTTTCTCCTTCTCATCCATAAATCCCCAGCCTCTCTAATAATTCTTCCACAACTTTTCTATTCGACTTTACCCAATCTATATTATGAACAAAATTGCAGTTCGTGCAATCCCAAAATCCATTTTCCAACCTGATACCGAATCGAGAATCGATTTTACATCCACCATATATCTTCCGCTCATCGTCGTAGATAGAGTAGTCGTAAAATGGACATCCACAGAACAAACAACAAAATTTTTTTCTTTCGATTCCTCTATGGCAAATTTCACCATTTCTATATAGTGGACAGAAATCGGGATATTTCTCCCTCAAATTGTCATATAGAAAAAAATCGGGAATTTCATCCACATCCAATTTTTCAGCGACTATAATGGCTCTGACCTTCTCGTAGTGCGACTCGAACCATTCCGCTAAGGGATTTTTAATGTTATTTCTCATTTTTCGGCACGAATGTAGCGATGAATTCGCCCTCGCAAACAACCTCGCCGTCGACAGTGGCGGTCCCTTTGAACTTGCACATCTTACGCTTAAAATAAATCATATCCGTGCGGAGAACGAGTTGGTCGCCGGGAACAACGGGCTTTTTGAAACGAACGCCATCGACTCCCACGAAATAAGTAACAGTATTTTCGGGGTCGGGAACAGAATGCATCATCAGGAAACCGCCTGTCTGTGCCATCGCCTCGATAAGCAACACGCCGGGCATAACAGGATGTCCTGGAAAATGCCCCTGAAAAAACGGCTCGTTTATAGTTACATTCTTCACCGCCACGGCGTATTTGCCATCCTCGAAATCGATGACTCTATCTACGAGGAGGAACGGATAGCGATGAGGTAAAATTTTTTGAATTGCCGTATAATCTAAGAATGTTCCCTTAGCACCGAATTTTGCACTCAATCGCTGTTTTTCCAATTTTTTCTTCAACAGACGCACCAGTGCGACATTAGCCGAATGCCCCGACCTCGCACCGATTATATGTCCCTTGCTGAATGCCCCCAACAATGCGAAATCCCCAAGGATATCGGTAACCTTGTGTCTGACAGGTTCGTTATAGAAACGGAGCGGAGTATCGTTTAGAATTCCAGTTCTGCCGACAAATATTTTTCTATCTGCTGGAATGTCGAAATTCTCCCTGATGAATTTTTCATCATCATCGGTGAATTCCCTATCGACTATGACGATTGCATTATCGAAATTTCCGCCTTTGATTAGACCTTGTTTGCGAAGTTCCACGATTTCCGACAGAAAGCAGAATGTTCTCGCCGATGCAAATTCGGTATAGAATTCCTTTTCGAGCGATTCCAGCGTGGTGTATTGTGTCCCGAGCGCCGGGTTCGCATAATCCACCATCAGCGTGATTCTGAAACCATCGAATGGGATAATGTGAATATCGGTTTTTCTCGATGGGTCGGAAAATTGGATGACCTCGTCGATAATAAGATATTCTCTCGCGGCATTTTGTTCTACTATGCCCGCTTCGATAAGTGCATCGGCGAATGGTTTTGCACTGCCATCGAGAACGGGAGGCTCGGGTCCATCGAGCTCTATGATGCAATTGTCGATTTCGAGACCATAAAGAGCAGCGAGAACATGTTCGACCGTGCTTACTTCGATATCGCCTTTCTTAAGCACCGTCCCGCGGACGAGTTCGTTCTTGGCGTTATCCACCGATGCCTCGATAACCGAATCTTCACCGATATCCACTCGCTTGAAAACATACCAGTTATTTTCCGGTGCAGGTTTAAATTTAATTTTACACCTTTGACCGGTGTGCAACCCGACACCCTCTAATTCGGCAACATTTGAAATCGTTCTTTGCTTCGTCATGTTTTCTCCTCGAATATGACTAAAAATATTATATCTTATTTATACAAAATGAATTGAAAAATTGCAATAAGTTAATGTAATTTAAATTCATTATCCGAATAGACTCGCCCAGTATGCTTGCCCGAGCGCGATTCCTTGGTCGTTGGCGGGATTGCGAAGCGGAAATTTTAGTTCGATACCAGATGACAATCGCTTTTTCATCATTTCGAGCAGCAATCTGTTCTGGAAAACTCCTCCTGAAAGCAATACAGTATCCGTATCGAATTTTTCACAAAAGTATTCGATGAGTTCGGCGGTGGCTTCCGTTATAGTCCTGTGAAATCTCGCGGATATAATTTCGACAGGTTTTTCCATAAGCACATCATCGCAAATATCTCGTATAGTCCGTGCGAAATTCAGCGTTTTGAGTCCATTTCCATCCTCACAGATTTCAAATTCATACGATTTTTGTGAAAATAGATTATCGGAGGCGAGATTACGAGCTTTTGCCTCGAAAATCATCGGTGCTTTCGCCTCGAACTCGTTTTCATAGACCACCGATGTTATTGCAGCGACGGCATCGAACAATCTACCCATACTAGTCGTAATGGGCGGGCGATTCCGCTCGAATATCTTGACGATTGCATCTATTTCCAGACTCGACATCTGCTCGATTATGGGAATTTTTGGAATTTTATCGAACGAACCGAAGGATTGGAGTAAATAAGCCAGTGCCATCCGTTTTATATGCACAGCGGAGGAATCGCCGCCCGGTTGAACAATCTCCCGCAGATGACCTATTCTTTTGCATTCGCCAGTCGCAGGATTTACGAGGAAAAATTCTCCGCCCCAGATTTTGCCATCGTCTCCGAGTCCTGTGCCATCGTAAATCACCGCTATCGCGGGTTTTGAAATTCTATGCTCGGCAACCACAGACCAGGCGTGAGCCCTATGATGTTGGATATTAACAATAGGTATCCCCGATTTCGATGCAAACTCTTTTGCCAATCTGCTCGAATAATAATCCGGATGCGAATCGCTCACGACAATATCTGGCTGAAACTTCAACCACTGCAAAAATTTTTCCACAGTTTCCCGCCAAAAATTTTGTGCTAAAATCTCCGAAAGTTCACCGAGATACTGGGACGGATATATATATTTGCCGTCGCAGAAGGCGACGCCACCTTTCATATCGGCACCGGCGGCGAGAATTTTGCGACCTGCTCTCGGCAATTCGTATCTTTGAGGAACGAACCCGCGTGCTCGACGAATGGCGATAAATTCATCATCTAAAACGAACCCGACCGAGTCGTCCGCTCGGTTGTGAATTTCCCGATTGTGCCAGAGTATCAAATCGGCGATGTCGAGATTTTCCTTAGCATACTGAAAATCTTTCGCTATGGGCTCGTCGCTGCGGTTGCCGCTGGTGGCTATTAAAAATTCGGGAGCAGAAAAATGAAATAGCAAATGATGAACGGGAGCATAAGGTAAAAACACTCCTACATCGGCGAGTTCCGGTGCGACGAGGTTCGATATTAGGTTATTTTCTTTTATTTTCACGAGTAAAATCGGTGCGGATGGAGATTGAAGTAATCGTTTCTCATCATCGGAAATTTCGGCGATTTTCATCGCAGATTTTATACCCCGCACCATTATCGCGAATGGTTTTGTCTTGCGTCTTTTCCACTGTCTAAGCCGAGAAATTGCATCGTCGTTTCGGGCATCACAGACGAGATGAAATCCGCCGATTCCCTCGACCGCCACGATTTTTCCATCCGCTATATATTTAGCCGCCACAGCAACAGGTTTCGCATACTCGGGGATATTTTTTTCAACATCTAAATCATCGCAGATATTTTCAGGATATGTGAAATACTGTGGTCCGCATTTTGGGCAAGCAATCGGTTGAGCGTGGTATCTTCGATTTGCGGGATTTTCATATTCTGTCCTGCACATTTCGCACATCTCGAACTCGCTCATCGTTGTCATCGGACGGTCGTAAGGCAGCCCACGAATAATCGTGAACCTCGGTCCGCAGTTCGTGCAATTGATGAATGGATATAAATAGCGAGGATTTTTTGGGGAATACATCTCGCTAATACATTTATCGCACACGGCGAGGTCTGTGGGCATAATGCCGATTTCGGCGGATACTTTCGACTCTACTATTGAAAATTTATCAAAATGTTCATCGGTAGAAATTTCCTCCGTTTCGATTCGCTCGATTGTCGATGCCGATGGCTTTCGTTGAGTCAAAAGTTTAACGAACCTGCCGAGTGTATCATCATCGCCCTGCAACAGAATAACGACACCGAACCCCTCGTTTCTGATGAATCCATATATCCCCAATTCATCAGCCAATCTTTTTACAAACGGGCGGAAACCTACACCTTGAACTATACCGTATATTTTGAGTTTCCTCGTTAGCATAGGAACAATATAATTCTCATCGTAAAATATGGATAGAATTTTCTGCTGAAAAAACTTGCGTAAAATCGGGTGAGTTTTAAATTAGAATAAAATTTAGCCGGAGTGGCGGAATGGCAGACGCGATGGACTCAAAATCCATTGAGGTTTAACCTCGTGTGGGTTCAACTCCCACCTCCGGCAATAATTAGCAGCCACATTTTACTATCTATTTTCCAATGTATCCCTTCAGTAAAATTGTTAAAAATACTAAATGAATTTAAACTTGAAATACAAGTATTTATATATATATATGAATATGGGAAATTGTATATAATTATTATGATGAAAAAAATTATAAAAAATAGTAGATGCGGTATGACGATGCTCGAGGTCATAACCGTGGTCGTTATAATCGGGATTATAACGGCGTCGAGCTGGTTTATTCTAAAAGGGATGGGGACGCATCTTTTGGTTTCGGATGCATCGGTGAATTTTAAGCAATCTGTATCATTGGCACGGCAACTCGCATTGGAGAAAAACAAGCCGTATTTGGTTCGTTGTTTTCCCGATTCTACTCCTCAGTTGTGGAAAATTGTCAGAGTTGACAGTGCAGGTTATTTCACACCGGTTCGGCGCGACACATTGCATCGTTCTATAAGATTTGGGAAAGGGAGCGACATATCGGGCAGTCCAAATGGTCCTGATGGTAATCCGATACCATCCGATGGAGTCTCGTTTCCAGCCAATGCTTTGGCGATTATGCCGAGAACGGGTGTGCCCCAACCTGGAGCCGTCTATTTCACCGATGGTAAAGAAACACGAGCTGTGTATGTGTCGGCTATCGGAACTGCGGAGGTTATGAAATACGAGGGGGGAAGTTGGCATTAAAAATTACTTCGAGCGAGTTATATTATGAAAAGAATAGATGGACATAGAAGGAATCGAGAAAAACGAAAGGGATTCACAATCCTGGAAGTTATGGTAGCATTTACCATACTGGTAATTGGAGTAATGGCTATTGTTCCTATTACCGTGTTTATGTATAAGTGCAATGTCCACAACAAACGACTTTCCAGTGCGAGATTTCTCGCCGAGGAATATGCGGAAAACTTTCGTGCTGTCGACTATGGAAATATTCAATTGCAGGATGACGCCGATACTTCGGATTTATTCGACATCGATACTCCCGACCACGCCGACACGACGACTATGCAACGCGATACATTCTATGTTATGTGGAACATCGCGGAAAATGTGCCATCGGCGGGGATAAAAAGTATCAATATCATAGTTGCCTGGGATGACCGCACAGATAATAGCAGACATCAAATAAATTTTTTGACATATAAAGCGGCGGTGAGCCGATGAAAAACGAAATTTTACATAGTAGGGTCGGTATAACTTTACCCGAACTGTTAGTGGCTCTTATTTTAGTCGGGATGCTGATGACATCGACATTTTATGTATTCTCGACCTTTTTTGCCAAATCACTGGCACAGGAACGGCAAACACTTTCTCACGCAGATGCTCAAGTAGGTGCTCAATTTGTGAAATGGGATATATTTATGACAGGATATGGAATGCCGTCGAGTGTAATTCCAATATCTTGCTCCGATAACACTGGAGAAAACGGTTCCGATGTTTTGACTCTTCAATCGGTATCTTTCGGTTTGAGCAACAATGCTGGGAAGTGGTCATATATGCTATCTCCTGTTAGTGGTTCGAACCAGATTACAGTCCGTCGATGGAACGACCCGGATAACGATTTGACTGTCGGGGATTATATTATAATTCTCTCTCCAACTGGAACACAAATCGGTTTGCCAGTATATCAGATAACAGATACGACAAGAGCCACAGGACCATCAGGACAGGATGCTTGGATATTGACACTCAACAATCTGGTTTATTCCTCGTTGAATTTTGTATTCAATGTTGGAAGCTCGTCTGGACCGGTTTCCACCACTTATCAAATCCAGAATGGGAATCTTATGCGTGATTCCACGATATTTATCCCCGATGTGATAAATTTTCAGGTAAGATTTTGGATAGATACAGATGGAGATAGACAAATCGATACAGGAGAGTTATATAACGACCTTTCAGTGGTATCGTCCGACCCCTCGCTTATAGATAACATCGATTTGGTAGAAATCTCGATAGTGTCAGCGACAAAAGGTGAACAAAAATACTATTACCCAAAAGATACGATTTATGTTGGCAATCAAAAAATAGATGTGGAAAGTATCGGTAGAAACTTAAAATATCAAGTTTGGGAAAGCAGAATGAAACCGAGGAATTTATAATTATGAATACGAAGGAAAAAATAAATAGCCGTTCTGGAATCGCTATGATTACTGTCATTATGATTATTCTCTTTATGATGATTATCGTCGGTCTGGTGTTGAAACTTTTGGTTCAAAGTTCTGGTGTTTCTGGAAGTTCGCGAAGATATTTGTCCGTTTTCGAGGCGGCAGAATCTGGGGTCGAGGTTAGTATGTTGAACATAGAGAGAGCAGCATTAGCAGGCACTGTTCCCAGCACAACTCCTGTAAATGTTGGCGGGAAAACTGTGTCACTTACAATCGAACATATATTTACAGGAACTGTGGCGGGTGCAAACATAGTTTTCGGCGGAACGGGATATGAGGGCATCGGAACGGGAATTTCATCCGGTGGAACTGCTGTGTTCTACCGCATACAATCGGAAGCACAAGGACCCGTTCAGGAACAATCGACAATCGAGACAGCATACAGAAAA
>CAYRNI010000087.1:0-9541 GCA_964425665.1 uncultured bacterium | reverse complement strand
CTTTACTATGACTCGGGACAGTGGCAGACAGCTCTCGGCGATACCGCCTTCAATTTGAATATCATAGAATATGGATGCCCACAAACTGGAATTTCGGATTATAATATCTATTTCGGACCTTGCGATGCCACTCCTGTTTTGATAACAGATTACGACTCTTACGAGGGACCCAGTTATATTTACGCCTGGGGTTCATTCAACTCTCTTGGACTCGAGCCTGGTCAGTGCTATCGACTTTGTGCCGATGCTACCGATAGTGCTGGAAATTCCAGTGAATCTTGCGTTACATTCTACACTGCGGAGACAGAAAGCGTCGACCTTTGTCCGCCGATTGTGACGAGTTGGTTCCCCGGCGGAGATAGTTGCTTGCCTGTCGATGCAGGACTCGGACTTATGCTTACCGACCCTGTGGGAGATGGTTGTCCTATCGCTACCGGTGTGAATTCCTCATCCGTGGTTGTTACTATCACGATGGATGATGATACCACTTTCGATATAACCTCTTATTGCGATATTTATTCCTATGGGATGTATGTGGGTGTGGAATGGGCTCATCCATCGTTTGCATTCCCCGAGGGCACCGATATAACCTTGTGCGTTTCGGCTGAGGATTATTACGGCAATTCGATGGATTCCTGCTATACTTGGACTACTTGCGGTGAACCGGAAACGCTCGATGTCTGCCCGCCGATTGCAGAACTTTATTACCCCGATACCTCCGGATGTCTGCCGGTCGATGATATTGTCGAGATGTTCGTCTACGACAACAATGATACCACTATCGGTTGCTATCTCTCAGGAATCGATAGTTCTACTATTGTAGTTACCTTCTCCCTCGGTGATGATACTTTCGAAGTTATCACTGATGAATGCACTATATATGGTTCGCCATACTATGGTTATGCGCTGAACTGGGATTATAGCGGACTTAACCCCGGCGATAATGTTAGACTCTGTATTTCTGCGGCAGATTTCGCGGGTAACTATATAGACCCGCCACAGTGTTACAGTTGGACAGTCTGCGGTGAGGAAACTACCGATGTTTGTCCGCCTTATGTCAGCTGGACGAGTATATACGATGGTGATAGTCTCGTTCCTGTGGATGCGTTTATCGGATTCGATTTAGATGACCCTGAGGATACTTGCAGTTGCACAGGAATCGATACGAGTTCGATTGTGGTAACATTGACATCTGAAACAGATACTTTGGAATTCACCGTCGGGGATGGCTTGATATTCGAGCCTTATGAATGCGGTGGATACGGCTATATCGATACCTCTGTGATAGAACTCGAACCTGGAACAGAATATACACTTTGTATCGATGCCTCCGATAACGCGGGTAACGAGATGGAGACATACTGCATAACATTCTTCACTGTTCCCGAAACCACTGTGGATATTTGGCCTCCGTGTTTCGATGACTGGACGCCATCGATGGGCGATACAAATGTTCCTGTGGATGCGATTATCGGTGTTGGTATTTGCGATGTTTGTCCCGATGCAGAGACTTATACTGGTGTGGATTCTGTATATGCGGAAATTTGGGCATTCTCACCCGAAATTGGCACTCTTTCTGTCGATTTCGATATGGAACTCGAACCGATATTCTGTGCTGGCTACTATGTCACACTCGACCCGTTGGAGGACCTTCCAGAATGTTCCTATATCTATGTGGAAATTTACGCGTGGGATGGTGCTGGAAATATGAGTTCGGATTATCTAACATTCCATACATATTGTGAGCCTGAAACCACCGATATTTGGCCTCCTTGCGTAAATACTATTTGGCCATCTGAGGGCGATACTATCGGAGCTCATACCGATGTTGGTATCACATTCTGCGATTTGTGCGATAGTGCACTTTATTCCAGCGGCGTCGATAGCTCGAGCATAGTTCTGTCAGTCGATGGCGAAGATGTTACGGATGAACTCGTATTCTACGAGGTCGATTGCTATGGCTGGGCTGTGAATTGGGTGTCGGGACCATTGCCTATTGGCGAACATACGGTTTGCGCCGAGGCATACGATTTCGCGGGTAATTTTGTGGATACCTGCTGGTCCTTCTATGTGTATTACGACACAACTTATGAATTCGATATGCTCGAACCTCTGGATGAAACCTGGGTCAATAATCCCGAAAAGAAGATAATCGGTTATTTCGCCGATGGTCCGATACCGCCCGATTTCTCCTTCGATGTAAATGGTATCACATACGATTTCAGTAGTCCCGAGGTAGTGCTTTCCGGCGATACGCTGTATTTCACGCCGTCGATGCCTTGGGAGGATGGCGATACGGTATGCTATCATATCGCCGATGAATCGGGTTGTTTCTATGTGGATTTGACACCGCCAGAGATTGAATTCGTAGAACCTCCCTGCGGAGATACATTGGACGATAGTCCGTCTATGATTGAAATCGGTTTCAGCGATGCTCTTTCCGGTGTGGATGAAACTACGATTGGTGTTCAAATATCTACGAGTGTGGGTTCTTGGAATTTCCATACGGGAATGACAGGTGTCAACTGGGATGGCTCGATTTTGACAATCGACCTTTCGACTCTCGATATCGACCTTGTCGGTAATGTCAGTGTTTACGCTTGGGCGGGAGATTCGCCCGACTATACTTTCGATTTGTCGGATACTATAATGCCGAATTACAATTTTGAAACCTGCACATTCAGAGTTACACCGGTCATAATGTCCACAATAGCGGGTCATGTTATCAGCATAGCGGATAGTATGCCTGTTCCGGGTGCTCGTATCATAATACTGCCTTATATCCACGGCTGGCCTATATGGTTATATCCTGGTTCTTTCGGACCTATCTCGATTGTTACTACCGATGCCGATGGTTTCTTCGCTGTGGATGTCGGTCCTGGTCGCTGGATGGTCGCTATGAAACCACCTGTCGGTCCGATGATATTCTGGGATGGACATAGATGGCCGCTGGCTGCTGACCCTGTTCGTGTCGGTCCTTCATCGCCCGATACTATATACTGCGATTTCGTAGCCGGTATTCTCGCTCCCGATGTAATGGAACACCATCAGGTTTCAGGAATGGTATCCGCCGATGGCGAACCTGTTATTCAGTCGTTCGTTGTGGTGATTTCCACAGACGACGACGATGAAGAGTTGTCCATCTCTGCGGATATGACCGATTCTGCTGGATTGTTCTCTTGCCCTGTTAGAAATGGTTCGTATTGGGTTACTGCATTCAAGCCCGGTTATTTCCCGACATATCTCGGTAATAAATGGAGTTGGCAGGATGCCGATACTATTTATGTCTCCGGAACAGATGTTAGCGATGTCGATATAACACTCAATACGCTCTCCGAAGGTGTCGGTCCTAATACTGTGTATGGAACGGTCTATGATGTCAGCGATTCCACCACGACACCACCGATGCGTGGAGCTATAGTATATCTCAACGACCCGACAAGCGGAGATTGTAAATTTGCGGGTGTTTCTGATTATGATGGTAATTACGAAATCGATAATGTTCCCGATGGAGTCTATCAATTGGCGGCTGATAGGTCATATTATCTGCCTCAGGGCGAATGGGAGACGGTGAATTCATCCGATGGTATAGAGCACGATATCTATATCTACAGGCGCGCAAGCGGTATCGACGAAAATGTGAAATTGCCCGAGAGTGTCAGAATTATGAATGTTCGCCCGAACCCGTTCAACACCAGTGCGGAAATCGAATTCTTTATTCCGCAGAACGGCGAAGTCTCGCTCGAAATCGTGGATGTTATGGGACATACTGTTGCAAAACTGTTCGATGGTAATGTTTCGCAGGGACACTATATCGCTATATGGAATGGTGAAGGACAATCCTCTGGAATCTATTTCGCTAAACTTCATTTCGGCGATAGAACCGTTTCGACGAAACTACTGCTGACAAAATAATCCTCATACCACGACGGAACTGTTCCCCCGATGCTGTTTCAGTATCGGGGGATTTTTTTGAACTCTCGTTTTTTGATTGGAAACGAATATTTTTTTTGTATAATTCCAACGATGAAAATTTTACTCAAAATTTAATTAGAGAAAGGGGGGTAAGGTTTGTCGGATGATGTAATTTTTACAAGAGATGTAGTTAAAAGGTTTGGCGATAAGGTCGCGGTGAACAGGATAAATTTGAGTGTGCATCGTGGGGAGATTTTCGGATTTTTAGGTCCTAATGGTGCGGGGAAAACTACTACCATTCGCCTTCTGTCGGGAGCGCTCGAACCAGACGAGGGTGATATCCGAATATTGGGAATGAATTACAAGGACGATGCAATCGCTATTAAGGAAAGAATCGGTGTTGTTCCCGATGAACCGCCGAGATTTAAGAATATCAAAGGAAAAGAATTTTTGAAATTTATTGCCTCGATTTATAGATGTAAAAACGATGTTCACGACAGGCTCGATGAACTGTGCGAACTGCTTAATATCGATTTTCTGGACGACTATATCGACAACTATTCGCACGGGATGAAACAGAAAGTTATGGTGGCATCGGTGATTATGCGGAAACCCGATATAATGTTTTTGGACGAACCGACGACGGGTCTCGACCCTTATAGCGCTCGTGGATTGAAATTGCTTCTGCGGAGAATGGCTGATGATGGCTCTGCGATATTTCTTACCACGCATATTCTCGAAATAGCGGAGAAGATGTGCGATAGGCTCACAGTGATTACCGATGGTAAAATAGTCGCCGAAGGCACGATGGAGCAACTTCGCAGCAAGGCTGGGACAAAAGGCGACCTCGAAGAAATTTTCCTTCAACTGACAGGGGCAAAAGAATCGGAAATTAGGAAACTCGTGGAGGAACTGTGAGAAATTTGTTTATAATATTGCTTTTCCGATTAAAACTTCAACTGCGAGGGATGTTTCGGACGAGAGCGAGTTCTCTTGTCCTGTCCATAATCGGTCTTGTGGGTGCTATCGGGTTTTTCGTTATGATTTCTTTGGGGATGGTTAGCTTATTTTTCGAGATAGCAAAAATATCGAAGCACGCTGTCGTTATTCTATTCGCATATCAATCTATG
The DNA here is from genome assembly GCA_964425665.1 of uncultured bacterium. Taxonomy (GTDB): domain Bacteria; phylum UBP14; class UBA6098; order B30-G16; family B30-G16; genus JAGGZE01. The sequence goes on along the minus strand of CAYRNI010000087.1, from coordinate 4,496 downwards.
ATAGTAAGTGCCTTGCTTTTGCTTCAAGTTATACCCACAGTTTCTGTGGATTTGTTCGACGAGAACAGTTACTACAAATATTTTCTATTTTTACCTGTTCACCGCGGGGCTTTGGTTTTAACAACATTTTTGACATCTCTGGCGGGAGCTATTTTCCCTCTGTTTTTAATTCTTCCGTCGGCATTCGGATATCTTATCGTTATGCACAATTTGGAAGCGGTCTGCGGAGTGATTTCATTCGCTGTATTTCTGGCAGGACTTTCGCTTTTCGGAGCGGTTGTCGGAACGAAACTTATGCAGACATCCGCTCTTCGTAAATTGGGAAAATTCGCGATGATAATAAATGTTCTGGTTTTTGTGGCATACTGGCAGATATTTCCTCATTTCGACAGCAAAGTAAGTGACATATCGAACCCTTTGATGTCCATTTATATCAAACTTCAACATCTCGATACTGGCTTTCCGATATTCTGGATATTTTCATCGGCAATCGAAGGGAATGTGATAACATTGCTTTTGGTTTTGGTGGTCGGAATATTTTTGTGGCGTGCCGGTTGGCATATAGCGAATACGATTTCTTTCGAGGCACCATTTCAGCTGAAAAGCGAACGAAATAAGGTGAAAAAAGCGGAAATTTCTAAAAAATTATGGAAATATCCAGTATTATCGAGAGATATACTAACATTTATACGAGATGCCGAAAGTTATCTTATGCTGATATATCCATTGTTTTTAGCACTCATATTTAGTCTCGGTTCGAGAAAAAATTTTATCCAAGCAATTTCTGTGGCGATAGTTACTGCATCTATCTATTGTATGATGTCATCGCTGAAATTATTGATGGAAGATACCAAAAATTCCAGATTGATTTGCACCTATCCAATCGATTTATACAAAACTATTTTGAGACGAGCACTTTTTATGGCTTTCCTATGGACGACTGTCGTGATAATTGCCGGTTCGGTTTATCTTATCGTTTTCAAGTTGATTTACCCGATATATCTTATGATTGTTCCTATTTTTCTGACGATGTTTGCGAACTCGCTGATAGCACAGAAAATCTGGCTCGGCAAGGCGAAGGCATCGGTTTCAAATCCAAAGAATGCTCTCGGAATTCAAGTTATCGGATACGCTTTGGTCCCGACATTTTTAGGTATATTACCTGTGTTATCCTCGGATATAGCAAATTTATCTCATTTAAATAAAACTATTTTCACTTTGATTATTGTAGCGTTTTCCTATATTTTATCTCTAATATATGTATTTTTAAGCAAGTTGTTGTTGAGGAAAAATCGAATATTGGGATATTTTCAAAACATTTAGTATTTTTGCAAAATTGTGTCGTTATGAAACGAGGAATTTTTATAACATTCGAGGGTATAGATGGTTGTGGGAAAAGCACGCAATCGGAGCGATTGGCGAATTTTCTAATCGAGCGAGGTGTGGATGTAATCACCACCCGTGAACCTGGGGGAACTCCTGTCGCCGAGCAGATAAGAAAAATTTTACTCGATAGAAATTATGCCGAAATTTCTCCTCGCACGGAACTTTTTCTGTATCTCGCCTCGCGGGCACAGCACACATACGAAATTATTGCACCTGCACTCGAGTCCGGGAAGTGGGTTATTTCGGATAGATTTTTCGATTCGTCTGTCGCATACCAAGGTTTCGCCCGTGGACTCGGTATGAAGCAGGTTCTCGAAATGTCGTTGATGGCTACTGGCGGGCTCGCTCCGGATTTGACATTTTTTCTCGATATCTCTCCCGAGCAGGCTTCACTGAGAATGAAAAAGCAGGGGAAAATATTGGATAGATTGGAATCCGAGCGGGAGGAATTTATGAGCAAAGTTCGTGAGGGCTATCTGCTAATAGCTCGCGACAACCCGGAGCGGTTCATAAAAATCGATGGTTCGAATTCCCCCGATGTAGTTTGGAGCGATGTGAAAAAATTTTTTCTAAAAAAGTATCCTGAACTTGTGAAAAATTTGCAATTTGCAAAATGAGTAATTAACGAGGTTTAAATGAAATTTTATCGAGGCTGTATATTTATATTAGTCAATAAGTTAAAAATAGTTGTATTTTGGCACGCTAATTGCAACTATTTTTATGCAATTGAAAGTTAACCCAAACAGGAGGTTTGAAATGAGACGGAGAAAAGGATTCACCTTAATCGAGCTGATGATTGTGGTCGTTATCATCGGCATTCTGGCGGCACTCGCTATTCCGAGATTTATGGCTGCCTCCAAGAAGGCGAAAGTAAGTGAAGCAAGAACTGTTCTCAAGAGCATTTATACCGCTGCTGAAACTTATTATCAGGAAAATGGTCTTTATCCTGGCACTGGAACATTCAATGATGCATCCACCAAAAATACCGGTTGGACAAATGTTCAAGCTGGACTTATCGTCGACCGTCCGAGTGGTTATCCGAGATTTACTTATTCTATTACGACAGGTGGAACAAACGGTTTCGGAGCTCAAGCAGATGCTTCTAATTCATACGACCAATCGCTGCATGATGTCAGTGTTATAACAATCGACAAGCAGGGTGTTACAGCAGGCGGAACTTGGTGATATAATTGTCTCTTTGCGCTGTGCTGCTCAGGGGGAAGGCGATATGCCTCGCCCCCTTTTCTTTATTCATTTCCAAAATTAAAAAAGGTTCTTTATGAAAAATTATATTCTAATATTTTTTATTGCTCTTGTAGGTGTTTCGATATACATACCATCGCTATCCAATAGTTTCGTCTGGGATGACCATACGATAATCGAGCAAAACCCATCGATAAGAGCACCATCGATTCTCTATGTATTCACTCATCCGTTTTTGACACCGGGTTTCGCTCAGGAAAATTCGATTTACTATCGACCGATAACGACATTTTCATTCTGGTTCATTTACAAAATTTTTGGAGATTCACCTTTATTTTTTAGATTGCTTTCATTTTTATTTCATTTTATAGCGATTATACTCGTCTATGCCCTCGCAAGAAAATTTTTAAATTTCGAAAGTGCAATCGTCGCTATGGCTTTCTTTGCACTAAATCCTGTTCATACAGAGAGTGTATGTTTTCCATCGGCAATATCGGATATAATAGTAGCCGTTTTCCTGTTGGCTTCGGTCATCGTGTATATTTCCGAAAAGCGATGGGCGACCTTTGTCGCTCCAATACTATGGCTTTTTGCATTGCTCGCTAAGGAAAATGCGGCGATGGGAATAATTATAATCGTGCTATATGATATTTTGTTTCGACGAGGAATTAAATTGAAAAATAAAATTTTCAGTTGGGGGATGTGGCTCGTCGCTTTGATAATCTATTTTGTGCTGAGAATAAATGCACTGGGAGGTTTTGGATTTGGTGAGATATCTATGCCGTTGGGAAAGAGAATTTTTTTCGCACCGTATCTTTTATCCCGATACTTTTTGAATTTATTTTTGCCACTCGACATAAAGGTTCTTCATCCAGAATCACCAAATACATTTACCTTTACAATGTTAGCTGTGGGAATTGTGGGAATTATTATAATAGCACTTTTAATCGTCTATCTGATAAGAAAGAAGGATAAAGTCGCTCGGTTCGGTATCTATTGGGTTATAATATTTATCATACCGGTTTTAGGTATCGTGGGAATTTCGACAACATTATGGTCGGACAGATTTCTATATGTGCCCAGTGTTGGAGGAGCGATTCTCATAGGCTTTATATGGCAAAAATATGGAAAGGATTCTATTAAAAATGTATCGTATATATTGCTGATTGCATATTTTCTATTTTTCTCTATTTCATCTGTGTCCTATGCATTTTACTGGCGAGATGATAACACTTTATATAGGCAGATGATAGAAGATGCTCCCACTCAGCCGAAAGGTTATTCTGGAATGAGCGGGATATTCATAAATAAGAACTTACCCGACAGTGCTTATTATTATGCTCACAGGGCTATCGATGTCGAACCGAATTACCTGCCGGCGATGATACTTCTGGCGCAATTACAAATGCAGAAAAATAATCTCGACAGTGCGAAATACTATCTCGATAAGGCGATAGATATGTATCCCGATTATGTATATTGCTATGAAAATCTCGGTTTGTATTGGATAAGCAAGGGAGATACGACACTCGCCACGAAATATTTCATCAAGGCGCATCAAATTGCTCCGCACGATTATATCGTGAATAAAAATCTCGGAGTAGCATTGATTTCCCTCGGCGATACCACCTCGGGGATAGAACTTCTGAAAAGAGCCTGCATATATTACCCCGAGGGTGTAGAGGCACAGTTCGAACTTTTAGATTTCTATTATTCTCTCGGAGATACAACAAAAGTTAAAGAATTGCTGGACAAATACCCACAACTTTGGCAATTTATTAGAAAATGAAAAGAGATATACTAAAAATGCTGGCTATTCTCTCGTTGGTCTTCGTGATGTATTTGCCATCGCTGAGCAGCGAATTTATAGTCGATGACCATGTGATGATAAAGGATAATCCGGCGAT
>CAYRNI010000086.1:0-9645 GCA_964425665.1 uncultured bacterium | reverse complement strand
TTACACATACCTAATCGCATCGACGGGTTTCAATTTTGCGGCACGCCAGGCGGGATATATTGCCGACAGTATCGAAAGAACAGTAGATAGCGATATGATTATAAACATATCCCAGAACCTGATTTGCATCGGCAGAGAACTTATGGAATATACATCTGGCGGCAGCGAAATTATATGATATGTCTGCTGAATCCAGACTATTGCACCGCCGACAATAGCACCCAGCGCCGTCCCGATTGCTCCCACTATAACGCCTTGAATGAGAAATATTCTGACCAATGATTTATTCGTTGCCCCCATAGCTTTGAGAATACCGATATCCGCCGTTTTTTCCATCACTACCATCATCAATGTGCTTACGATATTGAACGCAGCGACCGCTATAATCAATGCGAGCACGAGAAACATTCCCCATTTTTCCAGTGTCATCCAGGAGAACAGATTTTTGTTCGTTTCGCTCCAGGGCACACAATAATATGGAAAACCGATTGCCTGTTCCAGTTTTTTGGCGACATCTCTCGCCTTATAGTAATTATCTATTTTCACCTGAATGCCCGTGATACTTTTACCCATTCCGAAAAGACGCTGTGCCACAGATAGCGGTATATAACAAAGAATGTCGTCGTAATCATACATTCCCGTTTCAAAAATTCCGCTGACTATGAATTTTTTCACCACAGGTTTGTTCGATGAAATCGAACTCGACGAATTTCTGAGGACGAAAAGCGATACGGTATCGTTTGGTCGGGCATTTATTTCGGCGGCGAGATACCTTCCAAGAACGATTGTCGGAAGTCCAGTATCGGGGTCGGACAGATGAAATTTGCCCCAATATACTCTATTCATAATTTTACTCGAATGTTTTTCATAGGTCGTATCGATACCACGAATGAGAACGCCATCGCTACTTTTGGGACCCGCTATTGCGCCTTTCGCTTGGATGAACGGCGATGCTCCCGAAATTTTTGGAAAATCCTCGATTTTTTCTATGAGTTTCCGCCAATCGCCTATATCGTTTGGCTTAAACGAGAAAACCGTTATGTGAGCGGTTGTATCGAGTATTCTCCCACGGATTTCGCTCTCCATACCGTTCATAATGGAGATTACCACTATGATAGCGGCAACACCGACAAAAATTCCACCGATTGAAAATAGTGTGACGAGATTTATGAATCGATTTTTATGCTTCGCTTTGAGGTATCTGAATGCGATGTATGGTTCGAGTTTCACGGTGCCCCTTCCGATTGCAATAAATTCGCTGTCATTCTCATCTTTCGAGTTTCACCGTTTGTAGCAGAAATTTTAGTGGCGATATCGTCGAGGAAACTCGCTGTTTTACGCAATTCTTCTTTTTGAGCATCCCACAGTTTCTCTTCGGCATCCGACGATGGTTGAGGAAATTCATCGATTTTTTTCAGAAGTTCGTCGCCGAGTTTTTTGAAATTTGACGCTTTTGCCTTAACCGCTCGCTGAGAGTGATTTCCGTGTAAAAAATTGATAGCCTCGTTCAGTAAAGCAACCCGATTGTTATGATATTGCTGACGCATTTTATCGATTTCCTCTTGGAGTTTTTTCTCCTGAAGTTTCCGTGTGGCTGCGGTGTCGATTACAGAAATAACGCTGTCGCTTTTTACCGTATCCGTTGTAGCGGAAGATATACTCGCGGTTTCAGGTGGTATAGAGACGGTTTCATTGGCATTCGTGTTCTCCGAGTTAGTGGAATATGTGGGTGTTCGAGTTGTCACGGGTTTCGGTTTGGGAGCCTGCTTATTTTCACCAGTTGAAGGTGTTACAATCCATCCTGTCGGTGTGCTGGCATCCTGAATGTCTTCCTCTTGTGTTGGTTTGAATGCAATCGTGAGTCCGATAGCCAGCGCGAGTATTATAACCGCCGGGATACCGATGCCCAAAACATAAGGTCTCGCTTTCTCCCATTTGGTCTTTTCCTTTTTCAAACGCTCGAACGCCATTTTTATCTCCTCAAATCTTATGACTATTTTATTATCGCTATCGTAGTAGTTCTGCTAAAAGTTTTCCCGGTAGCAATGATTGTGTATTTCCCCGATGGTAAGTTCTTTGGGATTTTGAAACTGTGAATTCCACCATCGAGCCAACCATTTTGGATGTTAGACACCAATTTGCCCGACATATCGAAGATATCGACAGATATGTTATCCTGTTCGGGTAAAGATAATTTGATTACGCCTGCTGGATTTGTCGGGTTCGGATATACGCTTATATCGAAAGATTTTGGAATCTTAGAAGAAATACCTGAGTTTATAACCGTGAAAGACCAGCAAGTTGATAAAATGTTTGGAGCACAATAATCGGTTACATCCTGACACTGAAGACAAACAATTACAGTATCGCCGTCCTCCCAACCCATCGAGTGTGAAGCCGACCTGAAAATAGCCCTATGGTTATTGCTGTCCAAACTGTCGGGCGTATAATTTATCCCATCTATAATGAAGAATATACTATCCGTATTCGGTTTGCTGAACTCATCCTCGATCATCACGATAATATCGGGGTGAAGTGAAGGGTATATGGTGTCAGGTGCTGGTTCAATTTCTGTCAGATAAGGCGGGGAGAAATCGATTATGAAATCTCGGCAAATGGGGTATGATAAAACTTCCCCACTATCGGCGCTCATAATCGATGTTATGCAAATGTGATGTTCCCCTTCCGTCCGAAGCAAGGAATCGTCACAGAAGAACGAATCATCGACAAACGACACAGGAACAGATATTCCATCGATTTCCATTTCTACACCTGTTATGTCCATCGGGGAATCTATAATACCACAGACGAATTCATCTACACAAGACGAAATCATATCTGTATTTTCGGGGTGTCTAAACTCCGTTTTAGTGTGATGGTAAATGGCCGTCATCGCGGCACCGTAATCTATAATTCCGTATCCGGTTTCGATGTCCCACCCTGGTGTACCGACATCCTGTGCGGTATTGCGAATTATGTTATATACGCTATCGGGAGAAATATCAGGAAGAGCAGACTTAATGAGAGCAGCAAGCCCCGCCGCTTGCGGGCAAGCCATCGATGTTCCAGCTTCGCCCGCTAATGTGTGTTCGCCAGGTGTTCCACCTGTGGAATCCGCTTCGTAGACACTTCTAACCCAAGTGGACCATATAACTTCTGTGTATGTAGTCGTCCAGCCGTCGGAGGTAGCATCGCCACCACCAGCGAGAACATCGAGCGTCGTGCCATAGTTAGAGAACCAAGACCTCTGCAAATCGGAATTGAACGAGCCGACCGCCAGAGTATACGGTGAAGACGCCGGCGATGATACACCCTCCGTTCCTTCGTTTCCACTGGCTGCGATAAGTGCAACACCTCGCAAATAGGCATATTGGCAGACTTCCACAAGAGCGGTATCCACAGTTCCCATCATACCGCCGAAACTCATACTCGCCACATCGGCGCCTATGATAGCGGCATATTCAACACCCGAAATCAAATCGGCGGAATTGCCACTGCCACCTGCATTCATAACCCGCACGGGAACAATAGAGACGATTCCACAGCCGCCGGCAAAATCCAGCCCGTTGTCGATAACCGCACCAGCGATACCCGCACAGTGAGTTCCGTGAGATACACCCATATCTGTCATAGAGCTTCCGCTTCCGCAGGATGGGTCCGGCTCGCCCCAACCATCATCGCCATTGTAGTGAATATCGGGATTCCAATCTTCCTCGGCGGGGTCGCCAGGGGAGAAAATATCGCCAGTATTTCCTCCGACAAAATCGTATCCGAAAAGGTCGTCCACATAGCCATCGCCGTCGTCGTCGATACCGTTCAAATCGTCGTAGTCGTATAGTTCGCCATCGTGGTCTATATCCTCGCCAGGATTTACCCAGATATTTGCCGAAAGGTCGGGATGGTCAACATCGACGCCGCTGTCGATTATGCAGAGAAGGACATCGCGGCTGCCGAGTGAATAATCCCAGCCCTCTTGAACATTCTCTATGAATGAGGCGTATTGGTCGACACCCTCGTCGGGACCATACATTCCATCATCTACAAAGTATGGGTCATCCGGCGTGTATTGCGCATAGTAGATAAAATTTGGTTGAGCATATTTAACAAGATGTGTATTTTCAAGAGATTTAGCAAATTCGAGAACTTGACTTCTACATTTATTGTATTCGTTCCAAAGTTTTTTGTAGTTTTTGTTATCGGCGAGTTTCTGGATTTCGCTGGCGGAAATAACAGGTGGAAATTCCATCAGATAAATCGGAAGCACTCGCGTTACTTTGGTGATTTTTGCATTATGTTCCGCGGCGAATTTTTCTATGCCATCCATAGAATTTTCATCAATCGGGCTGAAAAGAATTTCGCCGATTCGCATATCGGGTTTTTTCCCTGTTGGAATCCCGACCATTGCAAATGACAAGATTGCGGTTGCTATGAGAACTAAAATAACCTTGCGCATCGAGAAACCTCCTTTTAATTTTGAAAATAATTATCTCAGAAATGGCGTCATTTCGAAAAACACGAACGAAAAATTGAAATCGAAATGACAAATTATTATTGAATATAATCCTTATAGAAAATAATGCAATTCAAATTTTTATAACAAAAATTAAATTGACTAATTTTCTTTTCGTTATATTTTTAATGATTTTTGTTTGGAGGACATTTTGAGAATAGTTCGAGTAAAAGATTTTGTGGGCGAAGAGGTCGAAATAAAAGGATGGCTCTACAATAAGCGCTCGAAAGGGAAAATCCTTTTCTTGATAATTCGTGATGGTTCGGGATATATTCAAGCGGTGGGCGTGAAAGGTGAATCGCCGGATTATATTTTCGATTTATACGATGAGCTCGGCTTGGAAAGTTCTGTCATCGTTAGGGGGATTGTTCGTAAAGAGCCTCGCTCTATCGGTGGATACGAACTCTCTCTGACGGGGCTCGAACCCGTTCAAATCGCTGTGGATTATCCGATTCAGAAAAAGGAACACGGCACGGCATTTCTGATGGAACATCGTCATTTGTGGCTTCGCTCGAAAAAACAGCGTGCGATTATGCGTATCCGCAACGAGTTCGAGAAAGCGATTGTGGACTTTTTTTATGAAAATGGTTTCGTCCGAGTGGATACACCGATTTTGACTCCAACAGCAGCAGAAGGCAGCACAACTCTATTTTCCACCGACTATTTCGATATGGGTAAAGCATATCTCGCACAGACAGGACAACTTTATCTCGAAGCGGCGATTTTTGCAAACGGATTGGTCTATAATTTTGGTCCTACATTCCGGGCGGAGAAATCGAAAACACGAAGACATCTGACAGAATTCTGGATGGTCGAGGGCGAGGAAGCCTATTACGATAACGACGATAATATGAAAGTTCAGGAAGATTTCGTTTCCTATATAGTTCAGCGAGTTATACAAAAATGTGGCGATGAATTAGAGATACTCGAACGGAATGTAGATATGTTGAAATCGGTTTCGGCGCCGTTTCCAAAAATCACATACGACGAAGCGATAGAACTATTGCAAAAAGATGGTTTTCCGACGAAATGGGGCGATGATTTCGGCGGCGACGAGGAGACCGCGATATCGAAGCATTTCGATAGACCCGTATTCGTTATGGACTATCCACGAGAAATTAAGGCGTTCTATATGAAAGAACATCCCGAGCGTCCCGAACTCGTCAAGTGTGCGGATTTAATCGCTCCCGAAGGATACGGAGAAATAATCGGTGGAAGTCAGCGCGAGGATGACTACGACAAACTTCTGGCGCGGATGAAACAATTCGGTCTGCCAATCGATGATTATCGCTGGTATCTCGACTTGCGGAAATACGGTTCCGTCGTTCACAGCGGTTTTGGTCTCGGTATCGAAAGAACTATCGCATGGATTTGTGGAATTCCCCATGTCCGTGAAACTATCGCGTTTCCGAGAATGCTGTATCGTATTTACCCATAATCTATAAAAATTATGAGGTATTTGTTATGGAGAAAAATGAGAAAGAACCGAGTAGACATATTAGAGAGCGTTTGAAAAATATTCGAATCTTAAACGAGTTTTCCGATATCATTGTCAAAAACATCTCTGACCCTACGGCAATAATGCGTAAGGGATTAGACTATGCGATGCGTTTGACAGGATTCGAAGCAGGATATATTTCCCGAGTAGATTATGAAAACGAAAGAGCAATCGGTATTACATATCATAATATCGGGCGTGTCGTTTTCAATAAAATAAACAAAATATCGTCTAAATCTTTGTCAAAATTGCTTCGCTTTGTTCTACCGAGCGAAGTAGCGCATCTTCAAAACTATTCTGATGTGACTATCCCATATATTGACTATTTCAAGAAACAAAATTATGTCGATTTTATTATCGCTGTTGCGGAACAAGGTGGAATTCCTTATGCGATAATTTTTTTATGTTCCAAGAAAAAACATACAATCAAAGCTTATAAACTACGAGTAATTAGGGCTTTTGTTCGTCAATTGGGTGCTGCTCTTGCTCAAATCGATGTAAATCGTGAACTTATAAAATCGAGAGATTCACTTCGCACTGCCAATCAGCTTTGGGCAAGCACTTTCGATGCCATTAAAGACGCCGTGCTTATAACCGACAGGGAAGGTAAAATTATCCGCTCGAACAAAGCATCGTTCGATATTTTGGGAATCGAACCTGATAAAATAATCGGTAGGAATGTGTTTGAATATGCTCATCTATGGTGCTCTAAATGCGAGGAAATATTTCCCAAAGTTCTCAGCTCTGGGAAATCATATGATTTTGAAGTGAAACTTCAAAAAGATGAGAAATCTTTGGTTGTTACAATTAGTCCTATACATCGAGGCATCGATATCAGCGGAACACTGTTGATTATTCGAGATATAACAGAGAAAAAGAAGATGTGGGAGCAGCTGGCTCAGAAGCAGAAACTCGAGAGTGTTGGTTTTCTCGCGAGCGGTGTAGCACATAATTTTAATAATATACTTATGACTATAATGGGGAACTTATATCAACTCGAAAGTGAGCTCGGCGATGCTTATTGTGGGGAGGTCGAAAAAATTATAAAATCTATACAGAATTCTATAGACGATGCTACCGACACGATTAGGCAATTACTCTCATTCTCTCGTGCTCATACTGGGGATAAAAGCAAGATTGACCCGAGCGAGTTTTTAAGTGAATTCGAGTTTCTCGACAAAGCTTTTCCAAGTAATGTGAGTATCGAGACGAGGATAAATTGCGAGAATTGTTGGATTTTTGGAAATGCCCAAAAATTGAAGCAAGCATTGATGAACCTTTTGATAAACGCAAAAGATGCTATGCCCAACGGCGGTAAAATCTTAATCGAGATTGACAAGAAAAAGTTGCCTGTGAAAAATCCACAAAATTTGAAATCTGGTGAATATGTAGTAATATCTGTTCAGGACGAAGGTATCGGAATTTCTGATGAAAATTTGCCTAAAATATTCGACCCATTTTTCACTACAAAGGAAGCAGGTAAGGGAACAGGTCTCGGATTATCGCTCGTTTATAATTCCATTAAATCGATGGATGGTGAAATCGAGGTCTATTCGCGGGTAGGTCAAGGAACTAAATTTACGATATTTTTACCCGCGGTCGGTCCACCAAAAATCTATGAAAAACAAAATAAAAGGCAAGTCCCTGCAAAACTTTTGCTCGTAGAGGATGATGGAATACTTAATAATTTGTTCGAGAATTTCTTAGGCAAACGAGGATATGAAGTCGAAAGTGCTAAATCGGCAAAAGATGCTCTTAAAAGAATAGAAAAAATTGAACCTGATATCGCTATAATCGATGCATATCTTCCGGATTCGGCAGGTGAAGATTTCATCTGGGCAATAGCAAAAAAATGCCCTAAAACTCCGATAGTCGTTATTTCAGGCTCGAGTCCCGAACAAAATGTTACTAAACTTCTCGACAGTGGCAGAGGAGCATTTCTTCTAAAACCTTTCAAACTGCTCGAACTCGATGAAACTATCCAGAATCTATTAGAGAAAAAAATGAAATCACCTCGATGGAATTAGTTCCCTGTTTTGAGGATTTTCATTATCATCTCATAACTTGCGATGATATGCTGGAGTATTCGATTTATAGATAGTTTTTAATATGTAATTATGATTTGGGCTTCCACGCCTTGAAATGCCTCTTCGTATCGGCAGACACCGCCGGAGCAGGTGAAACCTCCTGGACGCTTGCCATAACCCAACCGAATTTTTGTTCTTTCTATGATGTCGATGTCCGCGTATGCTCGTGCAAAATTCTCATCTTCGATTACCCCACCTTCCAGTCCGAATGTTCCGATTGCTGGATAGGATGCAGAAATCGAAGTGTAAATATTATTAAATTTGTCCGTATGCTGAAATTCAGCGATGGCATTGAATCCAAGAACTGTCCAGTCGGGCTCGTATGTTATGTCGACAATGGGGGTGTAGGCTTTTTCGCCGTTATTGTTCTGAAAATCGAACGCCCCTTTTACCAGAAATGTTAGGTCGTCGTTTTGATATTCGATATCCGACCAAAGTTCATCGAAAGGCATTTTGCTATGGTGATTTTCCGAGTGCGAGAACATAATCTCTGTGCCGAAGGAACCGAAATTGCCCAATAAATCTGCGGAATATCCTAGCTCATCGTTAAAATCGACCTGGTGAATATGTCTGCTGGGAAGCGTGTATAGTGGGTCCATCACCAGTGTCGGAGGGTTGTTGTATTGAGTGAAGGTATTTCTTATCGCAAAATTATCATAATCCTTGTATTCAGCGGTCAGCGTGATGATGTCGGTTAAAATCGATGCGGATGCGAAAACTCCATCACCATCTTTTTCGAGTCCCGCAAGCGGATGTTTTTTCCCATACTCGCCATAGAGCGATAGAAATTTCCAATCGAACGATAGGAAACCACCCGATAACTCCTGCGATGCCGATAGTGTGGGTATAATTTTCGCGTATTCGCCGCCGAGTTTGAATTTCCAAATTTTAAGCGATGGCGAAATCCCTCTGACGAGAGAGTTATCATCCCATTTTGCGATTGCATTAAATCCCGAAAGTTCCAGCGGACCGAGTTCGAAATTGAACATAGCACCATCGCAGTGATGGTCGATTTGGATATCTTGTTTCTCGTAGAGGTCGATTAGAAGACCCATCCCCATCGTGTATGTGAAACTTCCTGCTGTTAATTGCAGATGTTTGGAGTAGAAATTGAGCCAGTATTGGACTATATCCGAAAATGTCGTGTCGGAATTTGTGGTATAGTTGAATCTCGATGGTTGTCTTGCCCAATACACAAGTCCCGCGGAAAAATCGTTCCAACTCGAACCGAGATTCGCTCTATCCTCGAAATATGAATGCCCACTTTTCGCACCGCGGTAATCGAGCCAATTCCGTGCGCTTATAGATTGTCCCAAAACGATGCTCGAGAAAATTAAAATTACGGTGAATAAGATGGAATATCTCATTTCAATCTCCTCAATTTTGTTCTTGATTAATTTCTCTGTGATGAGGTTAAAAAATACCTGTTGGACAGGTGGGCAAGATATTTTTTGTATTTGTTTTTCAGATATAGAAAATTTTTCATAGTTTATTTTTTAAGCGGGAATATAACTTATTTTGCATAAATTTGGAGGTTATAAATTAACCTC
>CAYRNI010000085.1:0-9671 GCA_964425665.1 uncultured bacterium | reverse complement strand
ATGAAAAGTTTTTAATATCCCGAGGAGGAATAATGAGAAAGTTTTTTACAATTAATTTCCTTGTGATGCTATTTGTGTTCGGGGCGCTTCACGCGCAAGTCGACGAGACATCGGCGAAAGCGCTCGGTATGGGCGGAGCTTATTCCGCTGTGGCACTCGATGGCAATGCTCCCGTATGGAATCCCGCCGCTATGGATGCTTTCAAGAGAATGGCACTCGCTCTCAATTATTCAGCTTTCCATATTGGAATCAACGATGATTTCCTCCAAGAAGGCGGGCTTTCTTATGTTATTCACCTCGATAGAAAATTTCGATATGGTTCGGTGGGAATTTCATACACGCAATTTTTATCCGATGTCTACGCTCAAGGCGAACTGACTCTCGGCTACGGTAAAAGAATATGGGGAACTCCTGATGGCAAATGCGTATCGCTCGGCGCGAATTTCACTCTCTGGCGAAGTTGGTTCAATTCTGGCTCGTTCAATGAATTCAACCCCGCCGACCCATTGCTGAACGATGGTGCAAATTCAATGACATATTCCGCAGATGCTGGTGTCTATATCCGACCGATTAAACTACTTTCCTTTGGAGCATCGGTGAAAAATATCACTCAACCCGATGTCTCGATTTCGCAGGACGGCTCGTCTCAATTGCCGATGAAAGTCAGAGCAGGTCTCGGTTTCAATTTGGACTTTATCAAACCTGTTGTCGAGGTAGAATATGCGATGAGCGCACCGTCCGATAAAAAATTTGATATTCATATCGGTGCCGAGAAAACATTCGGCGAGAATTGTGCTGTGCGAGCAGGATGGAATAGATATGAAACAGCGCTCGGTCTCGGCTATATGCACTGGGGCGAAAAGTTCAGTTGGGGAATCGATTATGCCGCATTATATCCTATAGGAACTCAACTCGCAAAAGACTATTTAACAACTCATAGAGTTACATTCAATTTATTGGTCGAGCCTCCCCCTGTGCCTATCGAGGATTTGGCGATAGTGGAAAATTCTGTTTCTATCGTTCCGAACAGAATTGTTCTCGGCGACGAGGTCACTATATCAGCGCAAATCGAAAACCGCGGCGAGAAATTCGAGAAAAAAGTCCCCGTATCGATTTATTATCAGGATGCCGATGGCAATTGGATTATGGCTCTTCCCGTGGAGAAAATCTATATTAAGCCCGGCGAAACGATAACTCTCAAGAAAAAATGGATACCACCTACGAAAGGCGATTATACCATCTATGTTGCGGTTGACGACTATGCTAAGAATTTGCCTGCGATAAAAGGTAAGATAGAAGAGGTCGACGAAGATAATAATGTCGGTTTCGCCGATATATCTGTTTTCCGCAAGCCAGAGGGAACAATCGAGCCTAAAGAACGCACACTTTCAGTGTCGAAAATGCTATTGTATCAGGAGGAAGAGCCGATAATTCCCATCGTATTCTTCGATGACAAATCCGCCAATGTCGACCACAGGTTCGATAGGATGCTTTCGATAGTGGCTAATAGGTTGAAAAATAATCCCGATGTCCAAATAGAGCTTCAAGGCTATTTCGACAAGAAAACAGACGAGGTTTCTGCTCCCGACGAACTTGCATACCAGAGAGCGGTTTCGGTAAGAAAGAGATTGATTTCTCTCGGAGCACCTGGTGAAAGAATTCAGATAAAAAGAGAGGGATATAATCCTGGTGAATCCCGCGCCGGTTTGCCGGAGGACCAGGTTATTCCGAAAGATAGAAAGATGATGCATCAGGAAAATCGCCGTGTAGAGCTCAATGCTTGGTTCACGGAGGGCAAGGATTTTCTCACGAAAATCTTGTTTGACGGTAATTCCACGGAGCCTAAAAACACTGAGGATATTTCCAGATTTGTTCCACAGATGCGAAAACTTTTGGAGGATAACGAAGAAGTCATAATACTCGTCGAAGGATATGCTGCTCCCGACGATGAGAGGGGAGCGGCACTGGCGTTCCAAAGAGCTGCTAACACGGCAAAATGGCTTAAAAAGCAACTCGGCGATGAATTCGCAAAAAGAGTATATATCCACCAAGCTTATGAAGCGAGTGTCCCCAATAATGAAGTTTATGTGTTCCCTAACCCTGAGGGTGTTATCTATCGGCCGAAAGAAGCGGATAGAGTTCTCGAGGATTACACGGTCGAAGGTTCTGAGGAGAATTTAGTAAAAATCGATGCTCAGGTCGATGCTGGTGTCGATAGTTTTGCCGTATCTATTATCGATGATAAGGGAACTCCTATTCGTCTTCTTGCCGCTGGTAAAGGTCAAATACCGAATGGTATCGCATGGGACTGGCGAGATGAAGCAGGTATGTTGCTCGATTTCGACGAAAGGTATTTCGCCAAATTGAGTGTCTGGGATAAGATGGGCGAAAAGCTCGTGTCCACATCAGACACGATGGCTATTAAAATAACGAAACAGGCAAAAAGAATCGAAAGCCTCGTTATCGTGGTGTTTATGTTCAACGAGGATGTTCCCCAGTCGAAGTTTCTCGAATCGAGAGTAGAATATGTTGCGAGACGACTCATCTATCGCGCAGAGAAGAAACAGTATAAACTCATCGCCACTGTTACGGGACATACGGACTCGATTGGTCCCGAATATGCGAATTTGAAATTATCTCAGCAGCGTGCCGAAAGAGAATTGGCAAATATCAGAAAATATATGATTTATTTGCTCGGTCTCAAAAACGACGCAGAGCTCGATAAGTGGCTCGAGGAACATCATGTCGTTCTGAAAGCTAAGGGCTATGGCGAACGAGAGCCTTATGCGATTCGCCGATGGAATTCCGAGACGAAGCAGGGTGAAATAACTATCATCGGAAATAACAAATTACCCGAGGGTAGAACAGTCAACCGCCGAGTTATTCTCGAGATGAAATCTGAAAAATTATCGGAAGAAGAATAGAGTAATTAAGCATAGAACGGAGAGTCAAGATGGAATTTTCTGCCTGGATAACATTGATAGTTACAGCAGGAGTTCTTTTCGGAGGGCTTTTTTGGTCGGTTGCAATAGCGATGAGAAAAAAAGATGAGCAGTAGTGTCGATATAGAGAAATATATAATCGATTATGTTCGGTATTCTCATCGGGAACCTCTTATTTTCACCGATAAAGATGGAATTTTAATTTGGGTCAACAAATCCGCAGCCGATTTAGGTGCATCGATAGGTATGGATTGTAAAGAGTTACTCGGTGAAGAATTCGATATTAAAAAAGTTTGTGCTGGTAAGAAATCGGAATTTGAAATTGTGGTAAAGAATCCTAAATTCGCAAAAAATATTCCTTTTGAGAGCGTTGTTTTAGTTAAACCGATTTTCAAAAATAATAAATTCGCCGGTGCATTATTAGATTGGAATTACATTTCCTCATCTCAACTGAAAAAGAATAAACTTTTACTCGAATCGATTAATTTTAGTCCTGTATCGATTATCATCACTGATGAACAATTCCAAATAGTTTATATGAACTCTATATGTAAATTGTATTTTTCACAGTTGAACCTGTCTCCTAAAAATCTCGACGAAATAATTAAAGCACTCGGGTATCCCAGCGAATTTATAGAGAATATGCATAAAAATCTCGACGATGCTGGTTTTTATTCTTTTCGTTCCAATTCGGCGAGAATCGATGGGAGATATTTCGAACATTCCTTTTTCAAAATTTTCGATGAGAATAAAAAACATATCGGCTATCTTATATGGAGCAATGACATAACCGACCATTTGAAAATTTCGGAAAGAAAACGGCAATTATTAAAGCACGAATTTTTGGAACGATTTTCGTCCCAAATTTTTCACAAACTGAACAATCAGTTTCTAATCGTAATGGCTGATGCTGGACTCATCCGAAGAAAATTGCCCCCAGATTGTAGAATAAAGGTTCTAAATCATATAATCGAGCTGGAAGACCATCTGCTCGAGGTATCGGAGACGGTGCAATTGCTCTCTTTGTTTGTCCGTTCTCCCAAACAGAAATACGAAAATATAGATATTATCGAATTTTTGGAAAGCCGTGTTACTAAACTTATGGAATCCCTTCCGGATTCTGTGGAACTTTCAATCGAACTTCCCGATTCGAGTGTGATGATTAATGGTTATCCTTCGCTTTTGGATAAAATATTCGAGGCGATACTCGACAATGCTGTCCGTGCGGTATTTGATAATGGTGGAAGAATTGTGGTTTCGGGTGAATCTATCCAACCCGATGGGATTTTTCTAATGAATTATCCCGAGCTGAGCGATGTGCCATATTTCAAGATTACCATCGCAGATACTGGAATCGGTATCGAAAAGGAAAAAATGTCCAAAATATTCGAGCCATTTTTCTCCGATTGGGCGAAAAAATCTCGCGGTTTAGGATTGCCTGTGGCGATGTCCGCTATAAGACATCACGGCGGAACGATAGATATCCAAAGCACTGTCGGTGTCGGGACTACGGTCTCGCTTTTTTTCCCGATTCGAACAGTAGAGAAGCAAGTAAAAAAAGTTCTATCGGCAATGGGCGAAGGGAATGTGATACTCATAATCGATGATGACGACTATGTTCGTAATGCTCTCGCTCAGATGTTAGAATCGCTCGGGTATATTCCGATTAGTGCATCTTCAGGAAGAGAAGGAATAGAATTGTTCAGTAAAACTAAGCCCGATGTAGTTTTACTCGATATGGTTATCCCCGATATTAAAGGTGAGAAAGTCTTTAAGAAACTTAAAGAGATAGAACCCGATTGCCCGATTGTGGTATCCACAGCCTACGCACAAATAGAATCTGTCGAGGAACTCATAGAAAATGGTGTGGAATATATCCTTCAAAAACCTTTCACGATAAATCAACTCTCAGAAATTTTAGGGAAAATTTTTAAGGTCGGTAATTAAATTAGATTGAAAATTCATAATAGTCTTGCGTTTCGATTTATATTGTATATAATCCAAAAATCAAGAAAACAGGATGTGATATGACGCAAAAATTTTCCGACATAGAAAGTGCGATAGAGGACCTTAGGGCGGGGAAAATTATAATCGTTGTCGATGATGAGGATAGAGAGAATGAAGGCGATTTCATCGGTGCAGCGCAAATGGTGAGTCCTGAAATGATAAACTTTATGGCTAAACACGGTCGTGGATTGATTTGTGTGGCGTTGGAGCGGAGTCGTCTCGAAGAACTCAAAATTCGTCCGATGGTGGATGACAATACCGCAAAACTCGGGACGGCATTCACGGTCTCGGTAGATTATATCCACGGGACGACGACAGGGATTTCTGCTTACGATAGAGCAAAAACGGTCGAGGCACTTGTGAACCCCGATACGAAGCCCGAAGATTTGGCTCGCCCAGGGCATATTTTTCCGCTGATTGCTGTCGCCGGTGGAGTGCTTCACCGAGCGGGACATACCGAGGCATCGGTAGACCTCGCAAAATTGGCAGGACTTTATCCGGCGGGTGTATTATGCGAGATTATGGACGAGGATGGCTCGATGGCAAGACTTCCGCAGTTGCAAAAAACAGCAGAAAAATTCGGATTGAAAATTATAACTATCGCGGATTTAATCGAATACCGAAGAAGGAAAGAAAAACTTGTCGAACGAGTGGCTCGTGCTAAACTACCGACCAAATGGGGAAAATTCGATATCGCACTCTATAGAGATAAACTTACTGGGGAAGAACATATCGCACTGATAAAGGGCGATGTCGAGGGCAAGAAGAATGTTTTGGTTCGAGTTCATTCCGAATGTTTCACGGGAGATTTGCTCGGCTCTCTGCGGTGCGATTGCGGCGACCAACTTCACTCCGCTATGAAACAAATCGAGAAGGAAGGACTCGGCGTTTTGTTGTATATGCGTCAGGAGGGTAGAGGTATCGGTCTCGCCGAGAAAATCAAGGCGTATCATCTGCAAGATTTGGGTTTCGACACGGTCGAGGCGAACTGCCGACTCGGACACGATGCCGACCTGAGAAATTATGGTATCGGAGCACAAATTCTTGCTGATTTGGGATTGACATCGATTAGATTGCTGACAAACAATCCAAAAAAAGTTATCGGTCTCGAAGGATATGGATTGCACATAGTCGAACAGATTCCGATTATACCCGACCCGAATCCGTTCAATATAGAATATCTTCGCACGAAGAAAAAAAAGATGGGACATAAAATTCCCGATGAGAAACTTAAAATAAAATAATAATAGGCATATAAATGTTCTATATATTTTTCATATGCCTTATATTTTTGCTTGACCTTGTGAAATATTTATTTTATTTGGGAAAAAATTTAATTTTATAAGGAGTAGGTATGGAAAAAGCAGAATGGAAACCCAAGATACTGGCATTTCTTTGTAATTGGTGTTCCTATGCGGGTGCAGATTTGGCAGGAGTTTCAAGGTTCCAATATCCGCCCAATATCAGGATAGTTCGTGTTCCCTGCTCGGCGAGAGTGAACCCGATATTTATTCTAAAAGCACTCCAATCCGGTATCGATGGTGTGCTTGTTTCGGGATGCCACCCAGGAGATTGTCATTATATCACGGGTAATTATTTTGCACGAAGAAAATTTACCGCACTCAAAGAGCTTATGGATTTTGTCGGATACGATGATGGAAGAATCAACTTCTCTTGGGTATCTGCTGCTGAGGGCGGAAAGTTCCAGAAAGTCGTAACCGAAACTACCGAAAGAGTTAAAAAAGCAGGTCCTATAAAACATTTTGTAAAACGAGATTTTCAGGAGTAAAATATGATAGAAAAAATTCGGGAAATAGCCAAAAGTTGGCTCGACGAAGGCAAAGTAGATGTAATTATCGGCTATGGCGAAGGCACTACACCATTTACGACGAAACCTATATTCATAACCGATTCCGCCGATGTGTCGAAACTCGTGTGGAATCCACTTTGCAGGCTTAATCTCGCGGGATATGTCCGTAGAGAAATACTTTCGGGTAAAAAAGTTGGGGTTATTGCAAAAGGATGCGATTCGCGTTCTATCGGGCTTCTCATCTCCGAAAAACAATTCGAGCGAAAAGATGTCTCGATAATAGGTGTTCCCTGCGAGGGAATGGTCGACAGCAAAACATTGCGTAAAGAGTTCGGTGAATCCAATGGAGAACGAGTTATCGCCGATTGGGAAAAAATATCTGTCGGAGATAAAAGTATCCCCACGAAGGAACTTCTGAGCAATGCCTGTAAAATCTGTCGCTATCCGACGCCAATTCATTACGATGAATTAGTCGGTGAAAAAATAGAGGGTGTATCTGTCGAGGAACACGATAAACCCGCTCTCGAAATGCTCGAAAAAAGCAAACCCGAAAGATGGGAATTTTACAATAAAGAATTCTCCCGTTGCATACGCTGTTATGCCTGCCGTCAAGCTTGCCCAACCTGTTATTGCGACGAGTGCTTTGTCGATTCTAAAGACCCCAAATGGATGGAGAAGGGACAACATCCGACCGACCTCACACTTTGGAGTCTCGGCAGGATATACCACCAAATCGGGCGATGTGTCGAATGTGGAAGTTGCGAATCGGTCTGCCCGATGGATATTCCATTCACAGAGATACTGGCAGGTATGAGCAAACGAGTTAGAGAATTATTTGATTACGAAAGCGGAATCGCTGTGGATGAGCCACCGCCTCTTCAGACATTCCGCTACGATGACCCACAAGAATTTATAATGTAAGGGGAATAGAATGAAGGTAGGAACAAAAAAAGAGATATTCGATTGCCTTCGTGGAATGAAGGTCTATGCTCCTGTGGGCGAAAAACTTCGCTTCGGCGAGGTCAAAAGCAGCGATGAAATCGGTTCGCCCGAATCCATTCCTCTATCGCCTAAGGAGGCGTTCGTTCCGCAGGATGAAACGCTTTTCTTCTACGATAGACCGAATGACCCGAGTTCTATAAAAGAACCGGCAGATGTTGAACGATTCGCCGTTTGGGGACTGCATCCCTGCGATGCGAAAGCGATGCAACTCATCGGAAAGGTTTATACCGAAGGCGATTATGTCGATACTTATTTCGCCAGAAGATACGAGGCATCGGTTAAAATCGTTATCGGTTGTCCAAATCCTCGTGAAACTTGTTTCTGCGGCTCGTTCGATGGAATGGGACCTTTTTCCGAGACGGGAAGCGATATTTTCCTCATTCCGCTCGATAGCGAAAGATTTTTAGTGAAAGGAACAACCGAAATCGGCGAAAAGTTGATTGCATCTCTTCCCGATGCAACGGATGAAGATATCGCAAGAGGCGAGGAGCAGAAAAAACACGGCGAGGATACAATCGACCGCTCGGTTCCGACAGAGGGACTGGAAAATACTATGCAAACTCTTTTCGACAACGAGGATTTCTGGAGCGATTTGTATCATCGATGTCTCGGATGCGGAATATGCACTTATGTTTGTCCATCCTGTTATTGTTTCGATATTCAGGATGAACGCGTCGGCGATAAATATCGTCGCTATCGTGTCTGGGATAGTTGCCAATTCGGGCTGTTCACACTCGAGGCATCGGGGCATAATCCTCGTCCGACACAGAAGGAGCGAATTCGCCAGAGGATGATGCACAAACTATCGTTTTTCAAACTTCGATACGGCGACGACCAACTGTGTGTCGGTTGTGGGAGATGCGTTTCGGAATGTCCTGTCGGGATAGATATTCGCGATGTCGCAAAACGAGCAGATGCTTTCATCAAAGGAGGCAGCAATGGATAATCCATATAAGCCGATTCCAGTGGTTCTGCTGGACTCGTATTTCGAGACTAATGACCGACAACTTAAAAGTTTTAAATTCAAAATCCTCGATGAAAACATAGAGAAATCATTCGATTATAAGCCTGGGCAGTTCGCTCAGTTGTCGGTTCTCGGAAAGGGTGAGGCGCCGTTTGGTATCGCATCAAGTCCGACAGAAGGCAATGAACTTCTATTCACGATAAATCGCATCGGCAGCGTTACGCAGGCACTTCACGAACTGGAAAAGGGCGAGCGCATTGGCATTCGAGGACCACTTGGAAACTGGTATCCTGTCGATAAATTCGAGGGATGCGATGTCGTCATCGTCGGTGGCGGATATGCTTTCACGACACTTCGCTCGCTATATCTTTATCTGCGAGACCCAATAAGGCGAGATAAATACGGAAAAATAACAATCGTCTACGGTGCGAGAGAACCAGGACTGCTTCTATATCGCGAAGACCTCGAAGAATGGAAAAAGGACGAAAATCTCGACCTCGTTCTAACAATCGATACTCCCGCAGAAGGCTGGACAGGGAAAGTCGGTTTCGTTCCGCCTGTCCTGAAAGAAACTGCGCCATCATCGGAAAATGCTTATGCAGTGGTTTGCGGTCCACCCGTGATGATAAAATATACTCTGCCTGTGCTTTTGGAACTCGGCTTCTCGAAAGATAAAATCTACACATCTCTCGAAATGCGTATGAAATGCGGTATCGGTAAATGCGGACGATGCAATATCGGACACAAATACATCTGCGTCGATGGTCCTGTATTCTCGATGGCTGAATTGGACGAACTGAAAGCAGATTTTTAGCACCACCAGTGGCATTGATACTCTTTCAAATTTTCCGAGATTTCATCTTTATGTTCTCGATTAAAACTTAATAAAAAAGGCATCCCACCGCAGCGAGATGCCTTTTATAATTGCTCATTCGTCTATTTTTTA
>CAYRNI010000084.1:2466-9683 GCA_964425665.1 uncultured bacterium | reverse complement strand
TAAATTTATTTAAATATAACATCAAAAATTGAAAATTACAAGTGTAAATTCGCGTGAAAATGTTAAACCTGCTATGCAAAAAAAGGATACCGATTCAAAATTAGCAGAAACATTGCTTCGAGTTTGTTTGCTGTGGAAGTTCAGAGATGACGGGCGAACATCTTTTCGAGTTGCTGTTTCGAGAACTTTATTATTGTCGGTCTTCCGTGCGGACAATGCAACGGGTCATCACAGGCAAACAGTGCATCGAAAAGAGATTCCATATCCTCCTGAGTAAGTATCTGCCCTGCCTTAATCGCAGAATGACAGGCGATAGATGCGGCGAAATTTTTCGTAATATCGGGGGTTTTCTCGCCCTCGGAGAGTTCTTTCATTATGTCCAAAAGAAGTCGCCCATAGTTTTGATTCCGCACGAAGGACGGCACGGAGAGAATTCTGACCTCATCGCTCGAAACGATTTCGATTTCAAAACCGATGTCCGCAAATTTTTTCAGAAAACTCGTCAATGTCGGCATCAAGTGAGTCGGCAAAAAAACATCGAATGGAAACAGAAGCCTTTGCCCAAGTGATGACTCCACTTCGAGCGACTCCATTACCTTTTCGTATAGAACTCTTTCGTGAGCGGCGTGCTGGTCTAAAATCAGGATACCATCTATCGTGGCGGTTACGATATATGTATTTAAAATCTGCAAAAATTTCGGCTGAGAACTATCCTGTGAATATTGTTGCTCTCTGGTGCTGTCGATTATTCTGTTCACAATTGCTTCCAACTGTCGTTCTGGCGCATTTGGACGCATTTTCACACCGGGTAGTTTCCGTTTCGGCTGCGGAAAATCGAGCCTTGTCGGCTGTGAATCCACCGGCGAAACCATATCCAATTGCGGCGACGGCTGAGATGCTGGCAGAGGTTTCGTGCCGATAGCATTAGACACCGCTCGATACACCGCACCGAATACGCTGTCCTCACGCCTGAACCTGACCTCGATTTTTGCTGGATGGACATTGACATCGACAAAATCCGGCGAACACTCGATGAATATAAATGCCACAGGATGCCTTCTCGGAGGAATTAGATTGACGAATGCTCGTTTGAGTGCCCCAGAAATCAATGCACTCTTTATCGCCCGCCGATTGAGGAAAAAATACTGGTCGGTCGCTCTCGCCCTGTGCATAGTCCTGTTGCCGACAAAACCATATATGGAATATTCGCCGGAGTTGTATTCTATCGGCAGCAACTGTTCGGAAAATTCAGAGCCGAAAATCTGCTCGATGCGTTCGAGATATGTCCCCACCGCGGGCGTGTAGAATGTTTCCTTCCCATCGCTTTCCACCCGAAAGGAGATTTGCGGATTCGCCAACGCCAATCTCGTAATCCAGAGAGAACACCGAGCGAGTTCCGATTTATCCGATTTGAGAAATCTTTTGCGGGCGGGTATCTTGTCGAACAATCCGCTGACAGTGACAGTCGTGCCTTTCGATGTGCCGATTTCGTATTGCTCGATAATCTCGCCGTTATCAACTAAAACCTTGAACCCCACATCGCTATCCGCCGTGCGAGATACAATCTCTGTCAGCGATACCGATGCGATAGATGGCAATGCCTCTCCGCGAAAACCCATCGTGGTAATAGATTCGAGGTCGTCGGCATCGCGGATTTTACTCGTGGCGTGTCGCTGAATCGACATAAGAACATCGTCGGGGGACATACCATCGCCGTCGTCGGTTATCTGGATGAATTCCTTCCCGCCGTTTCTCAAAACGATTTCGATGTATGTGGCATTCGCATCGATGGAATTTTCTACGAGTTCCTTCACCACCGATGATGGTCTCTCCACGACCTCGCCGGCGGCGATTCTGTTCGTCACCCAATCGGGCAATTTTATTATGCGACTCATACATTAAAAATGCACAAATAATAAATAAAAGTCAAGCGAGTAGTTCGGCGTTTGCAAACTAATTGGATAATTGGCATAAGTGTTCACGATTTTTTAGTTTTTCGAGCATCATAAGCCATCATCGCCGATGCTACGAGAAAGATTACAGCAGATATTATGAAAGTCCAGCTGTATCCGAGGAGAGACAGCGATACGAGTCCCACCAATGGTGCGGTCAATCCTCTGATTCCCGCGATGGTTATATGAATCGATTGGTATGTCGCCTCCTCGTCGTGTTCGGCGAAAAAAATCGAGCCGAGATTCCACACGAGCGTGACCCCTGCCATAGTCAACGATTTCACCACGAAACCAGAATATGCAAAAATTTTACCAAAATATGCACTCGATAGAAGTAGCAATGGAAACAGAACGAGAAATGCGAAAGTTTTGCTCGCGAATTGAAATGGATTGTATCTATCGTATACTTTACCCGAAAAAGGTGCGAAAAGCACCAGACCGAACATAGAAAGTGCCCCGCGTGAAAAAGCGACCTCCTTATAACTCATATGAAGCACATCGACGAGAAACATCGGTATAATCGGACCTATCAGCAAGAAGGCGAATCCGTATATGAAAAAATTTCGTTCGAAACGCCAGAACTCCCGATTTCTGCGAAATATTTTAACCATATTTTTGAATGGATTTCTAAATGGAGTTATTTCTCTGTCGGGAGTGGGAATCGATGCGATGATGAAACTCGATAATCCCGCCAGTAATCCAACTACGAATAGAATCGGACGAAAATATTGCTGATTTATATCGAGTATCACACCAGCCAAGTATGATGCTGAAAGTGCGAACAAATTCGTCACCGATACGGCAATTCCGACTCGCTTCCCACGGCGGCTTTTATCGTAATTTTTCGAGAATATATAATTCAACGCAGGATTTATTATCCCTTGCGGTATCTGAAATATCCATATCAATACGATAAATTCCCAGGCAGTATTCACAAAATAGACCATCGACATCGCCAGAATTTGCACGATTCCAGAAAGTATAAGAAATTTGCGGTAATTCCTGTATTTCTGCATAATTTGAGTGAATAGAATTGATGAAAATCTCGCGATGGATAACGACATAAACAAAATAGTGATTTGAGTCGCAGTGGCTGATAGAGTTTTTTGGGCGATAACTTCCTGCAAGGATAGAACAACTCCAGAAGCGATTCCATTGAAAAGCGAAAATAAAATATGTCTGCTGAATGTTTGTTTTTCTATTTGCCCCATTTTCACGCTTCGGTTAAATTGAGTTAAGGTAAGTTCGAAAAATATTATGGCAAATAAATTATCTAACTTTTTCCGATTTCAATCGAATATTGTTCTTGCATATGCAAACTGGTGAGAATATCTTGATTGGAATTATACATAGGGGGAAGATAATGAAAGGTTTTTTACAAATCGTTTTACATAGCCACCTACCTTATGTGCTTTCTCACGGCACCTGGCCTCACGGTGCCGATTGGATTTTCGAGGCGGCGGCAGAGACTTATATCCCTATTCTTCAAATTCTCCGCAAAGCCGAAGTCGAAGAAGTTCCATTGAGATTCACAATCGGAATATCTCCTGTGCTTGCCGAACAACTCGCACATAGAACATTTCCCGAACAATTTGTTTCGTATCTCAGATTGAAATTGAATTCATCTCAGGAGGATGAGAGATATTTTGCGGAAATAGATGATGTTCAACGAATGAAATTGGCTCAAATGTGGGAGGATTTCTACACTCGAATACTTCACGATTTTCAGGATATGAACGGCGATATTGTCGGCGAGTTCAGGAAATATCAGGAAAAGGGAGCAATCGAAATAATAACCTGTGCGGCGACGCACGGCTATTTACCACTTATCGGCACGGATAATTCCGTATATGCTCAAATCGCTCTCGCAAAGCAAACTCATCGAAAACATTTCGGCACGGACCCTAAGGGAATATGGCTGCCCGAAGCCGCATACCGCCCGAGATACGATTGGATTCCACCGGTCGGCGAAGATAAAACTCCGCGACTAAGACGCGGAATAGAGGAGTTTTTGTATAATCTCGACATCAGATTTTTCTTCGTCGATAGTCATCTTCTCAAAGGCGGTAAAGCAATCGGCGTCTATATCGACAGGTTCGAGGCTTTGAAAAAGTTGTGGGCACAGTTCGAAAAACAATACGAACCGCGTGAGGAAATTTCTCGTTCGCCATATAGACCTTACCTTTGCAGTTCTGTCGATGGTAAATATGCCACACCTTTCTATGTTCGCGACCCCGAAACGGGACTTCAAGTATGGAGCGGAGAATGGGGCTATCCGGGAAATCCCGCATATCTCGATTTTCACAAGAAACATTTTCCGGGCGGTCATAGATACTGGCGCGTCACCGATGCCAAAGCCGACCTGGCGGATAAGGAACTTTATCATCCCGAATGGATTGCCGATACGGTCTCCGAGCAATCTCATCATTTCGCCAATCTGTGCGAAAATCTGATTGAGAAAGCATCCGCCGATTTGCAAGTTCCACCGATTATAACCGCTCCTTTCGATACGGAACTGTTCGGGCATTGGTGGTTCGAGGGACCTCGCTGGTTGCTCGAACTGGCGAGAAATCTCAAAAACAGCGAAAAAATCGCTATGACAAGAGGATGGGATTATCTCGAAAAAAATCCTCCCGATGAAGTTGTGCAACTTCCCGAAGGCTCGTGGGGTCAAGGCGGTTTCCACTATATCTGGCTAAACGATTGGACATCCTGGACCTGGGAACATATATATCGAGCAGAAAATATTATGCGAGATTTTGCAAATCGCTGGGTAGAGAATCCGGAGAATATCAGGTTGAAGCGTGTTCTGGCACAATTGGGAAGAGAATTGCTTCTGCTCGAATCATCGGACTGGCAATTTCTCATCAGCACCTGGTCGGCGAGAGATTACGCCGAACAGAGAGTCACTTTCCACTGGGAAAAATTCAACGAAGTTAGAAAAATTGCCGAACTAATTTTCGATGGCAAAGAACCATCATCGGGGCAGTGGCGAGAACTCGAGATGCTCGAAACACAGGACGATGTTTTCAACGAACTCGACCCATCACTCTGGGCGGATAAAAATCTGGATTTTTAAACAGATAAAAAGGATATAAATTAACTATATTTGAAACATATGGAATCATCGAAAGATATAGTGGATTTTTTAGTCATCGGCTCTGGTATTGCAGGGTTGGCGTTTGCTCTCGATGCCTCGAAATTAGGTAAAGTTATAGTAATATCTAAGGGCAATCTCGATGAGGGCAGCACATCGCTTGCTCAGGGTGGAATAGCGGCGGTTCTGCCGGGAACCGATGATTCGTTCGAATTGCATATTCGAGATACACTTCGCACAGGGGCAGGTCTCAGCAAACCCAATATCGTAGAGAAAATCGTGCGTTATGCTCCCGAGGTCATAAGACAATTGAGTGAACTCGGTGTCGATTTCTCGCGGCGCGAGCCGGACGAGAAAAATCCGCAGCTCGGCAGAGAGGGTGGACATTCTAAAAATCGGATAGTTCATGTCGCAGACTATACGGGTCGTGCAATCGAGGATGCTTTGATTGCGGCGGTAAAATCCAATCCGAACATAGAAATTCTCGAAAATTATATGGCGGTGGATTTGCTCACTCAGCATCACATTCCGAACTATTCGCTTCGTCCCTGGGAAAATATCGAATGCTACGGTGCTTATGTTCTCGACATCGAATCCGGTGAGGTTCACACGGTATTGGCGAAAAAGACGATACTCGCGACAGGTGGAGCGGGAGTCGTGTATTTGCACACAACGAACCAATCGGTATCCACTGGCGATGGTGTCGCTATGGCTTACAGAGCGGGGGCTAGGGTCGCCAATATGGAATTTATGCAGTTTCATCCGACTGTTCTATATCTTCCGGGGCAGCAGAGCAATCGCTCTTTTCTGATATCCGAGGCTGTCCGCGGGGAGGGTGCGATATTGCTGAATTCTGCGGGCGAAAGATTTATGCCGAAATACCACGAGATGCTCGAACTCGCTCCGAGAGATGTTGTAGCCAGAGCAATCGACACAGAACTTAAAAAAAGTGGCGATAATTGTGTCTATCTCGATATTCGTAGCAAAGGCGCAAATTTCATAATCGAAAGATTTCCATTGATTTATCAAACCTGCCTCGACAATGGCATAGATATAACGAA
The DNA here is from genome assembly GCA_964425665.1 of uncultured bacterium. Lineage (GTDB taxonomy): Bacteria > UBP14 > UBA6098 > B30-G16 > B30-G16 > JAGGZE01. The sequence continues at coordinate 3,573 of CAYRNI010000084.1, read as the reverse complement.
GGATTTGATACCAGTCGTTCCTGCTGCTCATTACATTTGCGGAGGCGTGATGGTTGATGAATGGGGACGAACCGATATCGAGAATTTGTATGCCTGCGGTGAAACCGCTCATACGGGAATGCACGGTGCGAATAGGCTCGCGAGTAATTCGTTGCTCGAGGCTTTCGCTATGGCTAAGTTCGCATTGGATGATATACGACAACGAGGTGTCAACGATAGGAAACTACCGGATATTCCCCAATGGGACGATTCGGGTGTATTCGACAGAAACGAATGGGTTATCATTCGGCACAACTACGAGATGCTTCGTGCGTTGATGTGGGATTATGTGGGCATAGTTCGCTCGCTTTCTCGTCTGAGTCGCGCCAACGAGCGAGTGCAAGCGATGTGGGTCGAAATAGACGATTTCTATCGAAAAAATCCTGTGCGAAGAAAAATAGTGGAACTGAGGAATATGACTTATGTGGCGGATTTGATGATTCGTTCGGCTATGTCGAGGCACGAAAGCAGAGGTATTCATTATCTCGTGGATTTCCCCGAGACAGATACGAGATACAGCATCGACACGATTATCCGCTCGCCGGGAATATATCGAGAAAGTCATATACTATAATTTTCTCGATTATCATCTATTTATCGCAGAGATAATCTGGCTCAAAGGAATTTGGCAGTATCTCTCACCTCGATTTATGTAAATAAATACTCTTTTATAATAAAATTTGTTTTGAAAATAAAAAAATTTCATATATCTAAAAAGTTCTTGACAAAAGCAACTTATGTAGTATTTAAGTTTTTTAAAAGTGCTGGCGTAGCTCAGCCGGTAGAGCAGCTGATTTGTAATCAGCCGGTCGGGGGTTCAATTCCCTCCGCCAGCTACTCTCTGGTGCTAATTGATAATTTTATCCGGTGGGGTACCCAAGCGGTCAACGGGGGCAGACTGTAAATCTGCTGGCAACGCCTTCGGTGGTTCGAATCCACCCCCCACCAGTTAGATTTTTGCGGGAATAGCTCAATTGGCTAGAGCATCAGCCTTCCAAGCTGAGGGTTGCGGGTTCGATCCCCGTTTCCCGCTATATAATAGAATTCGTTCGTTGAATTAGTTATTTT
>CAYRNI010000084.1:0-2366 GCA_964425665.1 uncultured bacterium | reverse complement strand
TTTGTCGGGATTCGATTCCCGTTTCCCGCTTACTTTTAAATTTAAAAAGGGGAATAAGTGTTTAATCGAGTGAAAAAAGAGGACGGGAAGTGGTATATTCTTTCTCCTAAAGGAGAATATGGCGGGTTTGAGGAGATAGTTAGAGACAACGGGGAATTCGTTACTCCCGAAGGTCCACAAAGAGAATTTGTCGTAAAGAAAGAGGGCAAATATTGGATTTTAAGATTTGAGATTCCTTCTTGCGAGAAAGTTGCAGAACTTGGTCCTTATATTGATATCCAATTTTAACATATAGCCCACTTAGCTCAGACGGTGGAGCACTTCCTTGGTAAGGAAGAGGTCCCCGGTTCAAGTCCGGGAGTGGGCTCTGGGTGAAGATTGCTATGGAGATTAGATGCCCGAAATGTAAAAGCACTCTGAAAAGAGTGGAATATGAGGATTTGTTTATTTTTGTTTGCCCTCGTGGCGATGGCTCTTGGGTCAATGGAAACGACCTCGGCGAAATAGTCAAGCGTCGCGATGCCAAAATTTCGCAGAAAATTTTCGAAGCTGTGGAAAAGGACATTTCTCCGAAAAATATTGAAACACAGGTTCTGACGAAGGATATTAAATGTCCTATATGCGGGGCGGATTGTGAGAAGATAAATTATTCGTATTCGTCTGGAATAATAATCGACCATTGCCCGAATGGGTGTGGGGTTTGGCTCGATAGCGGCGAACTGGAAAAAATTCAGGCTTTCTCGGAGTTCTGGGACAAGAAGGCAACAGAGATTATGGCAGAAAAGGGCATCGTTCTCGATTTCGATGATGAAGCAGGAAGAAAAAGGAAAGGACTATTTGGAAATTTACTAAATTCCATCTACGAAAAATTTTTAGGTTAGGAAAAAGACAGAAAATAAACTCAAACAGAGGAGGAGTTATGGCTAAGGAGAAATTTCAAAGAACGAAACCGCATCTCAATATCGGCACCATCGGTCATATCGACCACGGTAAGACGACATTGACGGCGGCAATCACTATGGTTCTGGCGAGGAAGAATCTGGCGCAGGTCGCTACATTCGATTCTATCGACAATGCGCCTGAGGAAAAAGCGAGAGGTATCACTATTAACACGGCACATGTCGAGTATGAGACAGATAAAAGGCACTATGCCCATATCGACTGCCCCGGTCACGCCGACTACATCAAGAATATGATTACAGGTGCAGCGCAGATGGATGGTGCGATTCTCGTGGTATCTGCTGCTGATGGTCCGATGCCACAGACAAGGGAGCATTTGCTTTTGGCTCGTCAGGTGAATGTGCCCGCAATCGTGGTCTTTATGAACAAAACGGATATGGTCGATGACCCGGAACTTCTGGATTTGGTCGAACTCGAAATGAGAGACCTTCTGACGAGTTATGGATTCCCCGGCGACGAAATTCCGATTATTCGCGGAAGCGCTCTCGAGGCTATGAACAAAGGATTGGACCCCAATACTCCTATCGATGACCCCGCTTTCAAGCCTATCCTCGATTTAATAGATGCCGTGGATGAATATATCCCGACACCTGTCAGAGATGTGGATAAACCATTCCTGATGCCCATCGAGGATGTGTTCTCGATTACTGGACGCGGAACTGTCGCCACAGGCCGTGTCGAAAGAGGAAGAATCAATCCCAACGACCCGGTGGAGATTGTCGGTCTCCGTGAAACTCGCAAGACTGTCGCTACGAGCCTCGAAATGTTCAGGAAAATTCTCGACTACGCAGAAGCTGGCGATAATGTCGGTGTGTTACTTCGCGGTATCGATAAAAAGGCTATAGCGAGAGGTATGGTTCTGGCAAAACCTGGAACTATCACTCCGCACACGAAATTCAAATGCCAAGTGTATGTTCTGAAAAAAGAAGAAGGCGGTCGCCATAAGCCATTTTTCACCGGTTATCGCCCGCAGTTCTATTTCAGAACCACCGATGTAACAGGTTCGATTAAACTCCCCGAAGGACGCGAGATGATTATGCCCGGCGATAATGTCGATGGTATGGAAGTCGAATTGATTGCACCTATCGCTATGGAAAAAGGACTCCGTTTCGCTATCCGTGAGGGTGGAAGGACTATCGGCGCCGGTGTCGTGTCGGAAATTATCGAATAGAAAAAAGGGGGGATTCATTCCCCCCTATAATATATTGAATTAGTTTTCGAAGGTGATGAACTATGGCTAAAAAAAGTAAATCGAAACGGGAACATATAATTCTCGCTTGCACCGAATGCAAGTCGCGGAATTATATCACGCAGAAAAACAAGTTGAACACTCCCGATAGACTCGAACTGAAAAAATATTGCCCCGTATGCAAAAAACATACTATTCATAAGGAAACGAGATAGTT
>CAYRNI010000083.1:0-9910 GCA_964425665.1 uncultured bacterium | reverse complement strand
CGGAAGAATTAGAGGAATTAACCTGCAAAAGAAGGATAATAACAGGAAAAATGATAAAACTTCAGATTGCGAACAAAACATTAAAAATGAGGAGGAATCCGATGACAATGCGACAACTTGTGTGTGTAGTAATCGTGATGGCAATTGCTGGAATTGCAATCGCACAGACTATAATAATCGAACCTTCTGACGATATGTATTCCGACCCCGAGCATCCGGGAGCGCATCCTTCCGATGAACTATGGGTGGCGAACTACGACCCAACAGGAAATTACCAGCGAATTATGATGAAGTTCGACCTCGACGAATATTTAGGGCAGGAAATCGATAGTGCAATATTGAATATCAACAGATTTTTTGGTTGTCCATCGGGCGAACCGACAAATACAGATTTTTATGACATCACCGCCACCTGGGATGAATCATCTTGGCTCGAGAACACCCACATTTCTCATAGCACTACTGTGTGGGCAAATTATGTTTTCAGCTCAAATGGTTGGCACAGAATAGACATCACACCACTCGTTCAGGAATGGCTGAATTGCACAATTCCGAACTATGGATTCGTTATCGAAGCCCGACCTGGAAATAAATTCAGCAAGTTTTACTCGAAGGAAGCCGCAAGCAGTGTGCGCCCATATCTGGAACTGTTCGCTACGACTGGTATCGAGGAAGAAACTAACATCCCTGAAAATTTTTTGATTCAAATTTATCCCAATCCTTTCAATTCATCGTGTCGCATATCCACGCCGGAGGATGCAACAATAGAAATATACGATTTACGGGGGAATGTTCTTGCAACTCAAAATCGAAGTCAGGAAATTTCCAATTTCACCAGCGAGAAAAGTCGCAGACGAAAAACAACCGAATGGTTGTGGAAACCAGACGAATCGTTGCCTTCTGGAGTGTATTTGATTAGAGCAACAAAAGAAAACAAGACAATAACCAGACACGCAATACTGATGAAATAACTACCATTAAAATCAAAAGGAGACTAATTATGAAAAGGACATCTTTATTTCTTCCTTTCGCCCTATTAATAATGCAATCTCTGAATATTTCTGACATTTCTGCTGAGAAATTGCCTTTACCCGAGTTCCACTCAGAAGTTACTCTGCAATCCGAAATGTATTTCGGAGATGACGATACTATATCTGGCTATCTCGTTCCCGACAACAAGTTTGTTATTCGACACGCTGTAATCGAAGCTGTTGGGAAACTGGGGAATTATATAGAATACGATATGGAGATAGGTTCTGCGACCTGCGTTGGAGCGGGTAATCAAATTCTTCTGATGGAGGCGGGATTATTCATAAAACCATTAGATTTTCTGAAAGCAGGCATTATGAAGGGGCATATTATGCGCGGTTTCGAATTGCACGATGAATGTGTGCATTTGATAACCGCCGAAAAACCTCGCTTCAGCTTTACATTCTCCCCCTGTCATCCGACAGGACTCGTAATCGAAACCGATTATGATTTTACAGATGCGATGGGAATCTCCGCACAGCTCGCATATCTCGATGGGGCAACAGGAACATTCGACGATGAACACGACATCAATCTCGGACTGACATTCCGCACACCAATCGAGGGACTTTCGTTCGGTGGGTTCTATACCGATTGGCAGCAGGATTTCGAGTTCGATGGCGAACCCGACAACGGATTAAGAACAGGATTCGGCTTCGATATGAACAAATTCGATGCACATCTGCGGGGAGAATATTATCTGGGAAAAGGATTCTATAGCAATTATGAAAATGTTTCATCCAAAGACTTGGAGATGAACGCATTTTACATCGAAGGCGCTTATACGGTGAAAACAGGCTCGAATATTTTCCCTTATGTCCAGCCTTATGTGATGTATCAATCGTGGGACAAGGCATCGAATGTCGATGGCGACTATGTTTATTCATATTTGACTACTGGAATGTCTTTCGGACTCGGTGAGTATGATGCAAAATTGAGAATAGAATACGAAACGCCTACCTCTGCACCAAACGATGCTCCAGAAGAAGCAAGAAAACTTGTCATCAGAATTCAGGGAGGAATTTAAACTGCGCAAAGCAAAAAGCGAGTAAATGAAATAATCCCGATGAATTTTCCGCTTGATATACATTGTATCCAGATGAAAACTATTTTACGAGCGTATCGGACATCCTTGATGACAATGCTGCTATCCAATCGTTGTGGTTTTTGGAATTAAGCGTTTTCAATATAGAAACTTCACCCGCAAATTTATCTCATAACAGGTTCGATAATTCTATCTTCGGGAAAATAATATAACACCTTTATTTTTCCTTGACTTATGCTCGATGAAAAATTATTATAATCGAAGTTAAGATGAGGTTCGATTATGGAAAGTCTGCGATGGTATTATCCCGAAAGTATCGATGAGGCTTTAGATTTGCTCTCGCAAAAGGGCTCTATCATTCACGGTGGCGGAACATTTATTTTGAAAGGTGCGATAAATAGCGCTAATACTGTCATCGATTTGCAAAAAATTCCGCTGAAATTTTTTACTATCACAGAAAATTCTCTCGAAATCGGCTCGTTGAACACATATTCAGATATAATAGAAAATCTTTCGGACTTATATCCCGACCATATTCTCGTGCAATCGCTCACCGGTGCGGCATCGACACCATTAAGAAACAGGATAACGCTCGGGGGAAGTATTTGTGCATTCCCGATATGGTCTGATATTATCGGTCCGCTTATCGCACTCGATTCAAATATCGAACTGGCAACGAAAACCGGCGAGAAAATTTTAGATATAGTCGAATATATAAAAACCCCTGAATTGCGTAGAAACACAATAATTTTAGGGATAAAAATCCACGACAACAGTTGGAAATCATATTATTTCAGTGCGAAACGAACGCGTTTCGACCTCTCGGCATTCAACATTACGGTTCTATGGAAAAATGACGGCAGGATAATAAATGATATTCGAATCGTTGTGGTCGGAAATACGACGAGATATGTTCGCCTCTCAGAAATCGAGGATAAAATTCGCGGGCATTCGCTGGATAATGTCGATATCGACGATGCGATTTCGGATATCGATATGAAATTTTCGGATAAAAATCTCGGCAGCGGCGAATATTTACAGAAATTGTTTGCTGTCGAGATGAAAAACGCTCTTATATCGATTCAAAAAAATATCGATGGAAGGTGAGTTGTTATGCAAGGCGAATTTATCATAAATGGCGAGAATAAAAAATTCGATTTCGACCCGAGAACGAGATTACTTCATCTTCTTCGGGATAATGGCTATACCGAGGTCAAAGATGGCTGTGAGGAAGGCGAATGTGGCGCCTGCGTGGTTCTTCTCGATGGCAAACTTGTAAATTCCTGTCAGGTGCTTGCGGCATCTGTAATTGGACACGAAATCACGACAGTTAAAGGCATCGGCGAAATGCACATTCCACATCCGATTCAGCAGGCATTTGTCGATGCTGGTGCGGTGCAATGTGGCTTTTGCACGCCGGGGATGGTTCTCGCGACATATTCTTTACTCCAACGCAATCCTGACCCCGATGATGATGAGATTAAAATCGCTCTCGATGGCAATCTCTGCCGATGCACCGGATATGTGAAAATTTTAGACGCGGTGAAACTGGCAAAAAAATATATCGCTAAATAAAATAGGTTTATCCCTGCTGTTTGATATAATCTAAATCTACACGGTTATTTTCATATCGAGGAGTTGACTATGTCGGAAGATTTTAAGAATATCGGCAAATCTGTGAAAAAGATAGATTCGCTCGGTCTCGCTGCGGGCGAGGAAAAATTCACCGATGATTATAATATACCGAATTCGGATAAAATGCTTCACCTCGCAATTCTATATTCTCCCTATGCCCACGCGAGAATAAAAAATATCGATACCACCGAGGCTGAAAAAATTCCCGGCGTCGTGGATATTTTGCACTATAAGAACACGCCGAGAATTCTTCACACATCCGCAGGACAGGGATATCCCGAGCCATCGCCATACGATATGGTTCTTTTCGACGACAAAGTCCGTTTTGTCGGCGATAAAGTCGCACTCGTTGCAGCGGAAAGTTTGGAAATCGCTCGCGATGCTATAAAGAAAATAAAAGTCGATTACGAGATTTTAGAGCCTATATTCGACCCGGAGCATTCGATGGACGATGATGCTCCAAAAATCCACACCGACGATGAATTTGCGAAAATTCCGACGAAATACGAGCCGGATAAAAATCTCGCCGCCGAGGTGGAGATAAAATTCGGCGATATGGACAAAGGTTTCGCCGATGCAGATTTCATAGTCGAGAATACTTACTCGATTCACTATGCGAGCCACTGTGCTATCGAACCGCATACATCCATCGCGTATTTCGACGAACGCAAAAGACTCGTGATTATAACCGCCACACAGGTGCCGTTTCACGCGAGGCGTATAACGAGCCAACTCATCGGAATTCCCATTAGAGACATACGCGTAATCAAACCGAGAATCGGCGGTGGTTTCGGCGGGAAGCAGGAAATTTTGCTCGAACCACTCGTCGCGCTCGTCGCAAATCGCAACAGGCGACCAGCAAAACTAAAACTATCCCGAAAGGAAGTCTTCATCTCATCGAGAACGAGACACCCGATGAGAACTCGTCTGAAAGCGGGTGTCAAAAACGATGGCACGATTACCGCTCTCGAAATGGATGGACTGATGAACGCAGGTGCTTATGGTTCTCACGCATTGACAGTGCTTTCCAATGCGGGCTCGAAAGTGCTTCCGCTGTTCAACAAAATCGAGAACATTCATTTCATCGGTCGGTCGGTATATACCAATCTCCCTGTGGGCGGGGCATACCGAGGATACGGCGCGACTCAGGGATACGCCGCATTGAATCAGCACATCGACATAATCGCACGAAAACTCGGTGTCGATGTCTTAGAATATATCAAAAAGTGGCATATCCGCGAGGGCGAGACATCGCCGGTTTTCGAAGCACTCGGCGAGGGCAAGGAAGGCACCGCTCAAATAATCCATTCCTGCAAACTCGACGAATGTATCGATAGAGGTGCCGAGGCTATCGGTTGGTATGAAAAGCGAGGTAAGAAAATCCGCGAGGGCTCGAAAGTCCGCGGTGTGGGTGTCGCTGTTGCGATGCAAGGTTCGGGCATCCCGCGAGTCGATATGGGAAGTGCATACATCAAGATGAACGAGGACGGCTCTTTCAATTTGAGTATGGGCGCGACAGATATAGGCACAGGCTCGGATACTATTCTTACGCAAATCGCTGCTGAGGTTCTTTCCGTGCCTGTGGAGAAATTCATCGTTCGGTCGTCTGACACCGACCTGACACCATTCGATGTCGGCGCGTATGCATCGTCCACGACTTATGTCTCCGGCAATGCCGTTCGTAAATGTGCCGAGGAAATCGCAAAGCAAATAATCGATGTCGGTGCGAAATTGCTCGACACGAATCCCGAAAATCTAACTCTCGAAAACGGCGATGTAGTAGATACTCGAACGGGCAAAAAGGTCTCTTTCGAGCGAATCGGTTATTACACATTCTACGAGAACGACCAGTTTCAAATTCAGGCGGGCGGTTCGTTCTGCGGCACGGAATCGCCACCGCCGTTCATCGCTCAGTTCGCCGATGTCGTAGTCGATACTGAAACGGGGCGTGTCGATGTGCTGAAATTCGTATCCGCCGTCGACTGCGGACAGGCGATAAATCCAAAACTCGCCGAGGGTCAGGTCGAGGGAGCTACTGTCAACGGCATAAACTACGCACTCTGGGAGGAATATAAATTCGACAAGAACGGCAGGATGACAAACCCGAATTTCACCGACTATAAATTGTTGACCGCAGCAGATATCCCAGAACTGATAACTATTATCGTAAATTCGTTCGAGGAGACAGGACCATTCGGAGCGAAATCTATCGCCGAAATCGGTATCAATGGACCGATTCCCGCAATCGCTAACGCGATATACGATGCCGTCGGTGTCCGCCTGTTCCATTCGCCGTTCACCCCAGAAAAAGTGCTGAAAGCATTGAACTCATAGAGCGCTTTAATACACTATCTTTCGCTCCGAACCGACGAGTAAATCCCTGTGCCCACTTAAATAAATGTGATTTCTACGCTTATCAACTGGCTTCGCAATCTTCTTTTCTTCTCGGAATCCATTCGTAATGTTGGAGAACGAGGTCTGCGGTCTTTTCAAATCTCTCGTATTCGCTGAAAATACATCCACAATACTGCTGACGATACAATTTAAATTTCCTCGAAAGTTTTATTCCTCTACTCCATCCCTCGCGGAAATCTCGATACAAAAACTTTACACCGAAATTTTCGGCGAATTTTTCACCGAGGGATTTCAATACTTTGTGATTCTGATACTTGGAATACAGTAGAGTTGTCGTGAACGCATCGAAATCGTTTTCGGCGGCATATTTTGCCGTCGCGGAAAGTCGATATTCATAGCATCTCTTACACCTCGATGCTCTATCTGTGCCATCGCGGTCCAATATCCATTTGAGATATTGCTCGATTTCGTAATTATCGCCTACAATGAGTGGAAAACTTAAAATTTTCGATATCTTTTGCACCTCGAACAGTCGCTTCTTGTATTCGAGATACGGATGAATATTGGGGTTGAACCAGAATCCTGTAATATCGAGGTTCTCGTCGTTCAGAACTTCCAGCGGATACAATGCGCAAGGTGCGCAGCAGATGTGAAGTAAAATTTTGCTCCTCATTTCGACTGTTCCGATTGCGATGTCGTCTGCTTCTCTTTCTTTGTGGTATCAGGCTTCTGCGGTTTAGTTTTCAATGGTATATTCGGCAATTTCCCTCGAATTTTATTCGCCAGAGCGTTCGCTTTCTTTTCCCAATCGGTGCCGGCGTATCTGTTTATCATCTGGTTTGCGAGCATATATGCGTATCCGTTCCTGCCGATACCCGAGTATGCGAGAATTTCGATGTATTCTGCGTTCGGAGCGAGTGTAGAATCGATTTTCGGAATTTTATCGACCATTTTGAGAACATCGTTTGCTCTCCCGTGAGTCGCCAAATACCCCATCGACCAAAGAACTATTTTCACCGCCGATGTATCGACAGTGTCCGCACTCTCGAAATACTTATAGAATGTTTCGGCAAGAGAAAGCGAATCCCCAGCAGCGAGTATCGAATCGGATTTCGAGATAAGAAATCGTATCGTATCACCGCTCGATTTCGCAGATGCCGATTTCTTACTTTTGCTCTTTTCAGCCTTAGTCGTGCTTTTCGAACTTCTTTTTCGTCGAGGCCTTCTCGATGCGTAAATGCTTTCGGACATCGAAAGAATAAGCATCACCGTAAAAATCAATGTGATAATTCTTTTCATACTATATAAATTAGTAATCATTTTTTTAATGTCGAGAAAAAATCTTGCACAAATCTAATACATTTTTTATTTAATAAATGATGAAATTTTCCAAATTCAACATTTTATTTGCGATTATAATTATTTCGATATTTATTTCGGGTTGCGACTATGGTATATCTCCGTTGGATACACCTATTATATCTGGCGAGGTTCACTTTATCGGTCCGATGCCTCAAAATGTCGAACTTTGCTTTGTTGTCGTCGCAATCGATAGACCGCCCAACGATGAACTCGATATAACTTATCTCGGAAATTACTACAGTGTCCCAGACAGCACACTGTTCTCTCTCGAAGATACAACTATTAGCCCGACGGATACGAATACGATAAATTTCAAAATTTCTGTCAGCAAAGGGACATATAACTGGCTCTTTGTCGCCGCGATAGGGAATCAGGATTCTATCGGGATATGGAATGTTGTCGGTGAATATAAAGCCGATGGCGATACTGTTCCGACACCGGTCACTCTCGACTGGAACGACAGCATATATGTGGAAATCACTGCAGATTTGAACGAAGCTCACATACCATAGCGGAGAGATAAATTCACCATCATTGGGAAAATCATAATAAAAACAACAGGAATTAGCAGATTAGATAAACTTTTTAAGTTTAAATAATGACCAGTTAAAGTTCCTAAGACCATAACCAGTAAAGTATATAATATCATATTCTCTGATAGGTTCTTTTGTATTTTTTGTATCATGATTTAATTTTTCTATATTGTTTTCAACACTTTTTCCATTAAAAGTCCTTCAACCACAGCATAAGCGAGAGTTAAAATCACAGTAACTGTAATAAATTTCCAACCTAAAAATCCGGCTGCATAGGGTATCCACGGCGTTTTTATTGCGAATGCACCTATCATTGCACCAACGACGGAAACTTTCGCCCCTTTCTTAAGGAGCGTTCCGAACAAAGGGAACAGAACCCACAAAGGACCTACAATAAGCGTTCCGAGAATAGCAGCGATTACAATGCCTTTCAGACCTGACTGCTTTCCCATATATTTTTGTATTGTCTTCGGGGAAAGAAACAGCGCAATAAAAGACGAAAAAAATACTACACAAACAAATAAGGGTAGCATTTTTAACAGAAGAACGACTCCATCTTTCAACGCAATGAAAGTTTTTCCTGGAAAAAATATAAACAAAACTCCGTATGCAATAGCAACTATGAATTCGAATTTGTGTGATTTCAACAAATTTTTCATATTATACTCCCAGTCAGAATTAAGCCGGTTAGCATTCCAATAATAATTGCTCCTACAAATGCAAAAATGTTTCTAACAAGAACGAATTTTTTGCCGAAAATAGAAATTTCAAACGGCATAGAAATAATGCCCACCATTATCCACGCATTCATAAAAACCGCAGCAACTGCAACTGTAGCACCCTTTTTGAGCAGTATTGCACCCAATGGATATACAGAAGAAACAGGACCTCCCACAATAGAACCTATTAATGCAGAACTGATGATAGATAGGAAACCTTTTCCACCTCCTACAACTGAAACGACAGCACTTCTTGGGATAAAAACATCGAACAAGCCTATTAAAAGAAAGATGGAAAAAATAAAGGGGAACTGTTTAAGAAGCTGTTTCCAGCCCTTTTGCAAACTTTTCTTTCCATTCGCTTTATCTTTATTAAAAGCGTATAGATAGCTTGCAATAACTATAATAATATAAATGACAGCTCCCCAAATGTTCATATTATTTTATCTTCTCCTCGAGTTTTTTAAGCACAGATTTTAAATCCGCTATCTCTCCTCTCAGAAAGGCAACTTCCTTCTTGAGTCTTTCCGTTTCATCGCTCTCGGAGTTTTCCACTTGAGCAGATGCCTCAACCGTCTCGGAGACAGGAACATAATTAACTTCTTTATGCAAATATTCTTCGAGGACATCCCTTACTTTTCCATAAACCCCCACAACAGGTTTTATTCCGAAATCGGAAAAATACTGTTGTGCTTTTGGTCCCATCCCGCCTGTCATTATAACATCGACCCGCTGAGATTTCATAAATGATGGAAGTTCTCCCGGATTATGTTCGCCAGCAAGCGGATTGGAGATTGACTCAACATTCGAAACATTTCCGCTTTCATCAACATCTACAATGATGAAATACGGACAATGTCCAAAGTGATAACTCATAACGCTGTCCAACCCACTATTTTGGTCGGAAGTAAAACAAATCCTCATTTTAACCCTCCTTTTGATATTGCCTTTTTGTTTTTCTATGAAATTGATAACTTATTGAACAATAATTACCTTTGTCTCCAATTTTTGATTTTTTACCTCAAAATCTATTTCAGGACAAGTTAGGGTTCTTTTTTCCACGACTAAAGTCGTGGGTTGCGACCCCCTAATTCACTCCGCATACGCTTCGTGAATTTGTCCTCCTTATCAAGGGGGACAGTCCCGACTCGTCGGGATTTTCCCACGACTAAACTTTTGGGTTGCGTTGCTTCGACCCCAAACGAGCGGTTGAAACCGCTCACATTTTTAGA
>CAYRNI010000082.1:0-9910 GCA_964425665.1 uncultured bacterium | reverse complement strand
TATGTCCCTATGATATTGCGTTGAATCTGGTTCGTTCCCTCGTAGATTTGCGTTATTTTTGCATCTCGCATCATTTTTTCCACAGGGTATTCTCGCATATATCCATATCCGCCGAAAATCTGGACAGCGTCGGTAGTGACCTTCATCGCCACATCGGATGCGAGCATCTTTGCCATCGCGGAAAGATGACCTATATTTTTCGTTTCGCCTCTATCTATCATACCCGCGACATCGTAAATCAATGCTTTCGCCGCCTCGATTTCTGTCGCCATATCTGCTAACATCCATTGGATTCCCTGATTCGAGATAATGCTCTTTCCGAATTGATGACGCTGATGTGCGTATTTCAGTGCCTCCTCCAATGCTCCCTCTGCGATACCTAATGCCTGTGCAGCCACACCCGGACGAGAGATATCGAATGTCTTCATAGTCATCAAGAAACCCGCACCTTCTTTTCCCAGCAAATTCTCGGCGGGAACTTTGCAATCGTTGAAAATAAGTTCCGCAGTTGCACTGCCCCGAATACCCATTTTATCTTCCCTTTTGCCGAACTCGAAACCCGGCGTGCCCTTCTCGACGATTAGCATAGATGCACCTCGCGCACCTTTGGAAGGATTTGTCAATGCGACGATTGTATATATATCGGCTTCACCACCATTCGTGATGAAAACTTTATTGCCATTTAACACATAGTAATCGCCTTCTTTTCGTGCGGTCGTTTGGATAGCGCCGGCATCGGAACCGGCGTTCGGTTCGGTCAATCCAAATGCGGCGAGTTTTTTCCCGCTGGCGATTTGAGGAAGATATTTTTTCTTCTGGTCCTCGTTGCCGAAAAGCAGGATAGGGAAAGTGCCGAGACCTGTGCCCGCGAATGCGAGTGCTATTCCACCGCAGACCTTCGAAAGTTCCTCCGTTACGATGCACATATTTGTCGTTCCGAAACCATCCTCAACCATACCATCGTATTCGGCGGGGATAAATACTCGGAACAGGTCGGAGCGAGCGAATTCCTCGACTATATCCCACGGGAAAATTCCCTCTCTATCATATTTCTCGCGAACAGGCTTTATTTTCTCGATGGCTATACGATGAGCCAATTCTTTAATCATCAGTTGCTCTTCCGTGAAATTCAACATAGTGCCTCCTCATTTTTATATATATTTTTTCAACTTAATTTATCAAATTATAGAAGTTTTACCAGTATTTTTTGACTTTTCGCCTCAGAATTTAATTCTTGTATTTCAAGATAATGGGTATTCCAAGTTTCCTCCAATCTGATACGACAGGTCGGGATATCTCGTCAGGGCGGAATAAAAACACCCACAGGGTGCTATTCGGTTGTTTCGGTAATTACTTGGTCTATTGTGGTGATACCCTCGAACATTCTATCGATGGCTTCTTGTCTTAGAGTCTTCATACCTTGCTGGCTTGCGACTTCCTCGATTTCGAGTGCCGATGCACCCTCGATAATAAGTTTTTGCAATTCTTTCGTGATGGGCATAGCCTCGAAAACAGCGATTCTACCTTTATAACCTGTGCCACTACAAGTAGGACATCCTCTACCGCGATAAAATTTCAATCCCTTTTTCTTGACCTCATCCATATCTATTCCGAGGATTTCGAGTTTTTCTGGCTCGGGAGTATATTCTTCCTTACAATCCTTGCAGATTCTCCTCAATAATCTTTGTGCAACGACGAGTCTTACGGCACTTGCGGCAAGAAATGGCGGTAATCCCATATCTATCAATCTCGTGATTGTAGAGGGAGCATCGTTTGTGTGTAGAGTGGAAAATACGAGGTGACCTGTCAATGCTGCCTTCACTGCGATATCCGCGGTTTCGCTATCTCGAATCTCTCCCACAAGAATAATGTTCGGGTCCTGACGAAGGAACGACCTCAGTGCAGCGGCGAATGTCAACCCTATTTCAGAATGCATTTGAACCTGATTTATGCCATCCATATTGAACTCTACCGGGTCCTCTGCGGTCATAATGTTGACATCGGGGGTGTTCAGTGATTGCAATGCAGAATATAGAGTAGTAGTTTTTCCAGAACCTGTAGGACCTGTTACTAAAATCATTCCGAAAGGCATATGAATCGCTTTCTCGAAGGCTTTTTTAGCGTGAGGTGGAAATCCGAGTTTGGACATATCGAGCATAAGATTTTCAGGGTCGAGCAATCGCATCACGACCTTCTCGCCGAAAATGCAGGGCAAAATCGAGACACGCAAATCGATAGACCTGCCGAACGCCTGAATTTTAATCCTTCCATCCTGAGGCAGACGGCGCTCGGATATGTTCAATTTCGCTAAAATCTTGATACGCGATACGACAGCGAAGCGAAGTCCGTATGGTAGATGGGAAACCTCGCGCAAAACACCATCGACACGATAGCGAACACGAAATCGTTTTTCGTATATTTCCATATGAATATCGGATGCCTTAGCTTTAATTGCATTTAGAATGATGGAATTCACGAGTTTTACGATAGGCTTATCTTGAACCGCCTTCTGAAGTTCGCTTTCGGATACATTCTCTTCTTCCTCTTCCTCGAGCACCTCGAGGTCCTCTGAAACTTCATCCACAATTTCCGATAGAGATTCATCTGTGCCATAGTATTTATCTAATGCCGCGCTGATAGCCTCCTTGGATGCCATAACAGGTTGAATTTCATATCCCGTTACAAATTTCAATGTATCCATCACGAAAACATTACTCGGGTCATTTGTGGCTACGAAAAGAATTTTGCCGACCTTAATTGTCGCAATCACATTGAACTTCTGAGCAATATCGATAGGGATTAATGCCACGATATCGGGGTCAAGTTCGAGGTCATCGAGTTTAACTGTCCCAATATTGAGTTGCTTTGCGAGAAATTCATTTATTACATTTTCATCCTTTATATAACCTAATCTTAACAGCGTTTCACCGAGCTTCCCACCGTGACTTTTTTGTTCTTGGAGAGCTTCCTCGAGTTGTTCTTTTGTTATTTTCCCAGCCTTCAAAAGCATCTCACCAAGCTTTAACGCCATAGTATACCTCCTATGATATCTATCAGAAGTCTCCTGCGAAATTTCTAAGTTATCGAGTTATAGCAAAAAAATGGTTAAAACCATCTCGACAAATCGGTCGGGATTTCGCCTCTCTCAACTCGCCGAAATTTTGCTAAATTCAATTGAACCCAGAATGGATTTGTTCCCTCAATTAAAAAAGAACTAAAAATTAACTATTTATATATATAAAAAAACCAAAATATTTCAAGTTAAATTTTTGTGCTTATGGTATCCAATTTTGAAAAATTATGTAAGTGGGACGAGAATAGTTTAATGATATGGAGGAATTTTACATCGAAAAAATTTCATTTGCAGACCTAATTCTATAAAAAATAAATTAGCAGATTAAAAAAATCTTTTCAAATATTTCCCTTGTGCTATAATTCTAAAAAATTGGACAGGAGTTCGATTATGAATTTTATTGAAGAGAAACTCGAGGAATTTAAAAAAAGCAATATCTCATCTATAAATCTTCATTTTACGGATATGTTCGGAGGTTTCCACACCTTAAGTATTCCTGTTAGCGATTTTTCAGCGGATGAACTATCTACTCGAATTCCATTTGATGGTTCGAGTATTCCTGGATTCAAAAGCGTCGAAAATGGGGATATGGCATTAAAACCCGACTTCGACACAATATTTCCCTATTCTCTCTCCGATGACGAAAACGAAGTAGGTATTATTTGCGACATTGTGGAGGCAGATAGCGGAAAAGAAATTATCACAAGCCCAAGAGCGATTCTCAAGAGAGCCGAAGAATTGATTCGGAACGAATTGAATGCCAAAACATTATGGTTGCCAGAACCAGAATTCTATCTGTTCGATGATGTATTATGTTTCAATGATGAACTCACGGCGATGTATAAATTTCGGATGTTAGAGGCAATGAACGAGGATAATCCCTCACTGAAAAATCCGAGAGTATCCAAAAAGGGTGGCTATCATCTATCGCTTCCAGCAGATAGAGGATACCATTTCAGAGATGAATTGACGAAGAATCTAAACAAACTCGGGATAAATATTCGCTATCATCACCACGAGGTCGGTGCTGCGCAGAATGAAATCGAAATGCTGCCCGAAACATCCATTAAGACGGCGGACAATCTTATGATTTTTAAATTCTTTGCGAAAATATTAGCGAAACATTTCGACCTCGCCATCACATTTATGCCAAAACCCCTGTCCGATTTTCCAGGCAGCGGACTTCACTTTCACCAGTGGCTGATGTCGGAAGGCAAGTCGCTTTTCTGGGATGAACATAGTAAATATGCTCACCTGTCGGAAATCGCACTGAACTACACAGCAGGATTATTGTATCATTCGCGGGCATTGACAACATTGACAAATCCTTCGGTAAATTCATTTAAGAGATTGGTCCCAAATTTCGAAGCACCTACAAAATTATTTTTCGGTGTAGGGAATCGCTCCGCTGCGGTGCGTATCCCGAAATATGTGGATAACAAGATAGATAAATGTATCGAATATCGTCCGCCGGATTTCACCTGCAATCCATATCTCGCAATATCGGGAATGATACTAGCGGGTCTCGATGGCATTCGCAAAAAACTCGACCCCGCAAAATTAGGATTCGGTCCATTCGATGAAAATATAGACGATTGGGACGATGTGCGAAAAAATCAATTACAGAATCTCCCTAATTCACTGTCCGAGTCGGCGAATGCTCTTTTGGACGATTATGAATTTCTAACCGACGACGGTATCTTCACAGAGAATATGATAAAAAATTATGTGAAACATCTTGTAGATGAACAAAACGAACTCGATAAGAAAATCACGCCGTTCGAGATAGAAAAGTATTTTGAAGTATAAATTATTTTAAGTATTTTCACGAAACTGGTTTCAACTGTGTTCGAGTTGCTTTATCTATTTATCACTATTTCCACCAGATATAGAAGTATTTAAAGATATTTCAAAATTTTTTGATACACGATTTGCGGAATTATATTACGGTTCATTCTCGTTATTTCGATTATTTCTATTCCAGGAACTCTTTTGATATCGTCGGCGATTGGATGCGGTCGAGATGTAATCGTAGCGAGAACAGAGCAATTCTTAGTCAATGTCTCGTATACACATCGGACAAATTTTTCGCTAAAAAGTTCCATTTTACCGATTTCATCTATTATTATAAATTTTTTCTCGGCAATTCCTCTCTCGATAGATGGTATCGCTATTTTCTCGATTGCTGAAATATCTACACCATAAGAACCTACCCGACAGAATGATTTAAAACCCTTTTTAGCCATTATCGCTATATTACCGGAAAAATCCTCGATTGTAAAACCTACTCTCTCTCCCGAATCATTTCTTATTTCCTGCGTAAAAAAACCCGCGATTTTGCTCCTTCCGATAAGTTTCGCCACAGCGAGAGCTGCTGTCGTCTTACCTATTCCAGGTTTGCCCGAGAATAAAATCTTTATCGCACCCATAATTCCCCCAAAAACATAACTTCGGAAAATATGTGAAATAAATTACAATAGGCAAGTTATAATTTTTAAGATAGTGTCGGATTTACGCACATCGAACAAAGTCCCAACTTAAATAGCCCACCAAAGCAACTCAATGATTTTACCTCAGGATGGATGCGATGCCGGTAAAATCTCGACTGGTATATCTTTCATAAAGTTATCATATACGATATTTCCTCGAAAGTCGAGCATCGCGATTTATGAGAAATTGCGCTGTTAAGTCTGCCACAGGTGGATTTCTTTTTCTCCACCGGTGAGTTTTACGAAAAGTTCCTCGAGTGATTTATTCTCCATTTTGGCATCGGAACGAAGTTTGTCCAATGTTCCAATTTTTAAAAGTTTCCCTTTGTGGATTATGCCGATTTTTGTGCACAGTTCCTCGGCGACAGAAAGAGTGTGAGTGGACATAAAAACGGTGATACCTTGCTCTGTTAGTTTTTTAAGTATATTTTTTACCAGTCTTTGGCTTTGCGGGTCGAGTCCGACCATAGGTTCGTCTATTACGACGAGTTTTGGGTCGTGCATAATCGCCGATGCCATAATAACTTTTTGACGCATACCGTGAGAATATTCCGCAGCAAAATCATCCCCCCAGTCCTCGATACTGAACAGGTCGAAAAGAAAATCGATGCGCTCCTGTATAACTTTCCTTTCCATTCCATACAGCGAGCCGACAAGTTCGAGAAATTCCCGACCCGTTAGTCTATCGTATATGTATGGATTATCGGGAATATAACCGATAAGTTTCTTTGCCTCGCGGGGTTTTTCTACGACATTATTGCCATCGATTGTGATTGTTCCCATATCGGGGCGGAGAAGCCCGACAATCATCTTTATTGTGGTGGTCTTGCCTGCTCCATTAGGACCGATGAAACCGAATAATTCCCCATCATCGAGCGTAATCGCCAAATTATCGACCGCGACCACACTGCCGAATTTCTTTGTGATATTGTCTATGTGAAGAATTGCCATAAACCTATTTAATCAGAATTATCGGCAACGAAATATTTTCGTTATCCGAAACGGCGGAGAATATATAAATTCCCGATGGCATATCGTCTGCGGACCAGATTATCTTATTTTCGCCTGCTGGAATTTGCCAGTTTTTCACCGCTTGCCCTGTCAGTGTGAAAATATTTGCCGAAACAGGATAAGCAGAGTTCGAACTTATGACACAGGCGGAATTGAATGGATTCGGCTCCGCAGCTATCTCGAATCTCGCTGGAATGCTTGCTTTTTCCTCTATACCACAAATCGAATTCGGTGCACCTGGTGTGCCCCATAAAATTTCGCTCGCCCCCCAATTTTCGGGGTCGTTGGAGTTCTCAAAAGTATGAATTCGCTCGAGTGTTTTACCCGTATTGTTGGCAGAATCCGCCCAATTTCCGTGGTATGTGACGGAGTCGATTATCAATGTGTCATCGCCCTGAATGTTGAGAATTATAACATCGTCCTCTGTGTTGGCGAGTCTTATTCCTGTGCTTATTCCTGTGGCATCTATATCGGGAACTATGTGAATTTCGCTGCTGTCGGAGGGTATATTGAAAAGAATTGTCAGATAACCGTGAGAATATATCGTATCCTCACTGAAAAAGAATTCGCCCTCGCCATCGGCTATGCACCAGTTCGAGTCCAAATAGATGTCGGTGTCGGAGTAGTTAAAAAGTTCTATCCATTCCTCCTCGCTTGTGCCTGGCGGATTGAACATAATTTCGTTCACGACGATTTGAGCACCCGATAGGGCGAACATCGCAAGAACAATCATAGCAGAAATAAAATACTTCATCGGAAAACCCCCTTATTTTAGTTCGATTTCGATTTCTGTAATAAAAGCATTTTTTGTCTTTTCCGCAAGTTCGATTTCGGATATCGATTTTACAGATTTCAGCACATTTTCGCCGATTGGCACGGCGAATCTGTCGAGAAATCTTTTCGCCGAGTAGGAATCGACCAGCCGCCACCGGGAAAGTGTTTTCAGATGTTCGCTTGCCACTTTGCCCAATTTCGATGGTTTTAACTCAATCAAGGATATCCCATCGGGAAATGATTTCCGCTGAGATGAAGCTCGCTTCGACTTAATCGCATCCATAGACGAGGATATTATTACTATCGAGTTCTCTATCTTGTATGCGAAACCGAGTTCTGCGCCGAGTTCGTCCTGCAATGAGGCTATATCGCCGTATGTTTGCCAAATCGGTTTATATCCGGAGATAATAGTATCCGCAACCGAGTTCGCGATAAATTCTTTTTGAGAATTCATAAATTTTTTCGGGTCGCCTTTCGTTTCGATAAAGACCAGCGGAGCGATTATCGGATATTTTTCATCGTTATCCACAGGAAGCCACACGCAGCCCGCCCGCGTTATCGGACATTTATCATCCTCGCTATGAAAAAACACATCGCCGAATGGAATTTTTCTCGAAAATTTTTGCCAACTGTCTGTGCGAAATTCCTCGTAGGAAAAAGCGTTTTTGGGAATCAAGTCGGTAAATTCGCCGAGTTTAATATTTTTTATATTTTCGATAGAACTGTCCGACATACTCGCTCTCGTTATTCGAGCGATTTTGTTGTCGAATTCGAATGCGAACGATACTCTCGAAAAGTGCTGCCTTTTTGGGTCGGCACCTTGATAGTAGCGGTTGTAGTATGAATCGTCTCTCAGAATTTCTGTGTTCAGGACGATTGCGACATCGTTTTTTTCACCCGTAAATCCAGCGATATCCAGCGATATTTGCGTCTTTTCGTCATTTTCGATAGAACTATCGGATTTTTTCAAAACGAGCGATAACGCTCGATTAAACTGTTTTGGTGAATTGCTGATGACAAGTATCCCATCGTTCCAGAAGAACCCGCCCCAAGCACCCTGCCGTTCCTTTTGTGCTGTCCAGTAAGTTATTCGACCATCCGTATGTTTCTCATACCAACTTCGCTTCTCGCTTAAAACTGGTGGCATAATGGGAATATTTGTCGCATATACGAATTCGGCATCACTTACGCCATAGAAAGCGATGGCAACCTTGTCGCCGATTAGTGGGTTCAAATTCTCGCCGATAAATCTGAACCCTGCGGCTTGTTCCAGTGCATCGATTTTTGCGGAAAGTTTGTTCACCTGTCGGGTTTCATTTGAAATATCCGATGGCGAACCATCGACGATGGGAGAGACAATTTTCCATCTAAAATCGTTCTGCCGAATGGACTTATAATCATCGACCATAACGACCATTCCGAAACTATCGGGCAGAATAGATTGCAATTTAGCAAAATCTGATTGCCCAAAAATAATTCCGAACAAAAAAATAATTAAAATATTTCGTTTCATAATATCTCCCTTAAAAATATAGTTCACTTTTCCGATGTGTCAAGAATTAGAGGTTAAATATTTTTCCGCAGAAAATCCGACTTGCGGTGGTTGCACAAAATAGTAAATTCCGTATATGGTAAATATGCTGAAAATAGTTCGCCCAATAAATCTCGTTCTGGCTTTTTTTGCGGCGCTGGTGGGTTCTGCATTGTGCGGTAAAGTAGATTTTCGAGCGGTAATCGCTGGGATTTCGGCATCGTTGATTCTCGCTGGTGGAAATGCGATAAACGATTTTTTCGATGTCGAATGCGATAAGATTTCTCATCCCGAAAGAGTGTTGCCATCGGGAAAAATCTCGAAAAAGTCGGCACTGATTTTCGCGGTGATTTTATTTATTTTAGGAATTTCGATTTCATTCGTTCTCCCAACGATATGTGTAATTATCGCCTTTGCAGCCGCAATTTTGTTAATTTTTTATTCTGCTGTGCTTTCGAGGATTCCACTTGCGGGTAATCTCTTAATCGCATCGCTTTCTGCGTTTGCGGTATTCTATGGTGCGTTCGCTGTCGGTCCGCTGTGTGCGAAATCTATCTGGGCAGGGATAATTGCGGCGACGATTCATCTCCCCAGAGAGATTTTCAAAGATGTTCAAGATTCCGCAGGTGACATTGCAGCGGGAAGAAAGACTTTGCCTATTGTCTGGGATGCAAACAAAGCAGGACATTTAGGAGCGAT
Organism: uncultured bacterium; assembly: GCA_964425665.1. Classification (GTDB taxonomy): domain Bacteria; phylum UBP14; class UBA6098; order B30-G16; family B30-G16; genus JAGGZE01. The sequence goes on along the minus strand of CAYRNI010000082.1, from coordinate 333 downwards.
TTTATGCGGATTGGCGATGCTCGTTATGGTCTTGCCATATCTCGGCGGGTTGTTCGGGCAGTATTATATTTCTGTGGCTCTGATTCCTTTTATTCTCTGTGGTATGGCAGCAGTGTTCGGATGGCGTGGCTATCCGAAAACAGCGCAGAAATTTTTGAAATGGTCGCTCGCAGCAGGGATTGTCGCACTGGTGGTGGAATCGATTAAAATGTGATTTCGGTATGGTAACAAAACAGGCGAACGCCTGAAAAGAAAACACCCTAAGGGTGTTTCCTTTCGATATCTTGTCGCAAAATATCTGCCTGCCCTGGTTTGAGGAACGGTTCGAGTAAA
>CAYRNI010000081.1:0-9937 GCA_964425665.1 uncultured bacterium | reverse complement strand
TAGAAATATATTCCGCTCGACATTTCTGACATATCGACGGTAATCGAATGGTGTCCCTCTTTAACATCACTATCGAGTGGTTTGGAAACGATTTTACCGAGAACATCGAGAATTTCGAGTTTTGCGTGAGTATCGAATGGAATATCGAAAGTGATATTGGTCGTTGAATTGAACGGCTCGGGATAATTTTGATGCAGTGAAAATCCGTAAGGTTTCGAGTTGACCCAATTGTGGTTTTCATCGATGCCGACGGCAATAGTTGGCCGCAATGCCCACGCATCCAGTAGGAAACTGCCATCCGACGATAGGAATTCGATATTGAACGGCGCTTTACTTTCGAAATGGATACTTCCAAGATGTGCGGTATAAATACCGGGCTCATCTATGACAAGATTGACAGATGAAAATTCAGCAACGGAACAATTTATTTGAAGATTTCCCGGTATCGAAACATCCAGAACAACGATGAAAATTTCCATATCGTTCCACCATTCGTTCCACCCAGGTGGATTGAAACCTACTATTAAATCTTGCACTCCCTCCAAGCCCAGCATAGCGGGAAGTAGTTTCAAATCGAAACCTATAATATCCGCATCCTCGACGAAATATGTTTCAATAGTTATAAAATCGAACTCCTCTGGCGAGTCGTTTATTCCAGCAAAAGATGCACCCGCGTAATCGATTCTATTTTCTGGTGTCTCGTCGTAGGTTTGTCTTCCCGAAGATGTGGTGGTTATACTATACGAATTATCGTCATTATGAATAATAAACATAGTGATTTCGCCATCTTTGCCGTTTATAACTCTTCGCACACCGCCGCCCGTAAGATTGAAATTCCATTGAGTTTCTCTAATTAGATGTCCAGAGGAATCTTGCCAAACAGTAACATTTCCGCAGTTCGATGGGTCGCCTTTGAAATCGAGAACGAGTTGTCCTCCCGGTGGAACCCAAACGGTTTCGTATTGGCAGTATGTGTGCATCGGGATAATTCTGACAATCGGTGTTTCGCAAATAGAGGAATCGGCATCGGCACTATCTGCGATTGCTTTCTGGTATCTTCGCCAGAGGTCTGCTTCGAGAGCGGAACCAATAGGAGCATCTAACCACGCATTAAATAAATTCACTATTTCATTATGGAGTTGGGGGAGAACAGAATTCCGCATAAAATTGTCGTATTCGAGTTTAGCCTCGACCGCAGCTTTATTCGGCGGATGTCCTTTTTTAATCGAATCGAGATACGCTTTTCGGAATGTATGCGGTCTCGTTCTGAAACCCCATCCAGAGCGACGATTGACAACCGAACCGATGTCTATTTTACAACTGTCCTTCGGATTGAGATGACGCAATGTATCCACCATATATCCGCCGTAGCAGGTGGTTATTATGTCTATCATTCTGTCGCAACCCGAATCGATAATAGTTTGTTCCCACTTGAAAAGCGAGTCCTTGGTTATTATCGTATCTCCGAGCAGACAAATTCCAGGTGGTGGACCATCGGTGCCGTGATTGGATATTTGTTTCTGAAATTCTGTTTTCTTTCCCGCTCTTTTGCAGGCGGCAATTTTTTTGGCGATGGAATCGATGTTCGCACGAATTTTCGGCAGAGACGCCGATGTCAAATGTGCCTTAGTCGTATCGATTACACCGGTGCCGCGTGCTTGCCCCTTAAAATAATTTATGAAAATATTCTCGGGGCAATATCCCTCGCTATCTACTTTCGTGGCATAAGTTTCCTCGAGGTCGAGCCAATATCTTCGATAATTTTTTGCGGGACGAATTCCTCCGCTAATCAGAAGTGCGAATTTGCAGGAATCGCAGCCCGCTATCTCGGAATGATATTCATAATGTTCTGGTTCCGTTTCACCGTGCTCTCCGCTGCGAATAGACATAATCGTGCTGTCGCCATCGAAAATCGGGATATATTCTAATCCTTGAATGTATGCTATGAGTGTATCTTGAGACCAGAAGCCATCGTCTATATCGACGAACGATACGATTCCACGAACAGCCATCAATCCTCCGAAAAACATTTCCGTCGGTGGCGTGCCGATTAGTTTTGCAATCGATTGCGGAGGATACGGCTCATCCTTGAATACCTCCCAGTATATGTCGAGCAGAAGCGAATCCGCTGGCGTCGAATAGAATGCCACCACATAGACTGTATCGCCGGCGAGTGTATCGGCATTTTCATATAATTGCTGAATTGTAAAGAAATTGTCCTCGTATTGAGCAAATAGTCCTGAAATAAGACACAGAGCAGCAATCGAGAAACCGATAATAATCTTTTTCATAGTGTTCTCCTGTGAATGATTTTTTATTGTGATGCTATAATAAGTGATTAATATTATTTGGCAAGTTATTTTATAATATTTTTATTATTTATGTAAAATAAATATGATTCTATTTGGTTTTATTATGCTCTGTTAAACGATTTTTTGGAAACAATACTTATCAAAAAGAAACAATCCGCATCGAACAAATCCCATCCAAGACAAATCCCTGAACTGATTCAATAATTCTATCTATACATAGATACTATTTTGTAAAGAGTCCGAGTCATCGTTTTCCAATTAGAATAATTCTCGGTGTTTTCGAGTAATCCTCTATAATTTCATAAGTGTAATTTTTCCTCTCGATTAGTTCGATTATTCTTTTTTTCTGTCCGAAACCAAATTCGAGTGCTAAAAATTTCGTCTCGATATTATCGAATTGAACTAAAATTTTTCTGATGAATTCGAGACCATCCGAGCCACCATCGAGTGCCTGTCGTGGCTCACAGCGAACTTCGGGCTGAAGTTCATCGAATTGCTCCGTTGGGATATATGGCAAATTCGCTACGATAAAATCACTTCGTCCAAATGGTTCACAAAGATTGCACCGAATAGGGAAAAATCTATCGGACAACTCGTTTAGTTCTGCGTTCTTTCGAGCGACTTTTAATGCTTCATAGGAAATATCCGCTCCGATAATTTTCCAATTCTTTCGATTTTTTAGCAGTGCAATCGCGACCGCACCAGAACCCGTTCCGACATCGATGCCTAAAATTTCATCATCGGGTAAATTGTTCAATATTGCATCCACAAGGACCTCCGTTTCAGGACGCGGAATTAAAACATTTTCATCGATATCGAGCAAAATTCCGTAAAATTCCCACTGCCCGAGCAGGTATGCGAGCGGTTTTCGTGTGGAACATCGCCGATATATTATTTCATTTGCTTGTTCGATAATGTATTCAGGAACATTATCGTTGTTTATAGCCATAGCAGATATTTTTCCCGGTGGGATGTTCAAGAGGTGTGCCAGAATAAGTTTTGCTTCTATTTCCGGCTCTGGAATGTCGGCATCTTTTAGGGATTGCGAGCTCTCTTTCAGCCAGTCGGCGATTTTGCGATTTTTTACCATTACAGAAATTGAGTTTTCTTTTTGGGAACAACCCATCCGACGATACCTGTGGTGCTTTTGCGAGGAATCAATAGCCCAGCAGAATTTACGGATACCCCTATTTTTTTACCACCCACTAAATCTACAATCTTTTTATTGAAGTCTAATGATAAATCCATATACCCCGGAGAAAAACGCAAAGTATTCGTCAGACCTTTCGCCTTAGCCCGTTGATGAACGATAACCGAGACTCTTCTCGCGACAGTTTCGGCAGCTTCAGAACCGAAACAATCCCACAGCAGCGATTCCTTAACCTTGCCCATATCCGAAAGTCTTGTGCTTTTGGTTTCAACCCCCGCACCGATTGTCGAGACATACAGCGAGACAAATTTAGCATTAGCCAGAATTTCGGCGAGCATAGAACTTGTAATTTTTACTCCATTGTCGAGTTCGATATAGTCCGCTGTGACATTCGATATCTTAAAATCTGCGATGGCGATTCTCGGGTCTGTCAGTGCGAGCATCTGTGGCAATAAGTCGTTCACGAGGTCGAGGTCGGATTGAGGAACTATCGCATTTCTGCCGTATCCGAACCTGACTAAAATCCGTCTCGGGTCGATGTTTAATGCTATGTTGTCTATTATCGTCGGGTTCATTTTATACCATATTTTTTCATTTTTCTATACAGTGTTCTAACTGAAATTCCGAGTATTTTAGCGGTTTCCCGCCGTGAACCACCCGTGATTTTCAATGCTTTTTCGATAGCATCCTTTTCCGCTTCGGAAAACGATGGCGGCGAAACAAATACATCCTCTTCATAAAAATTTCTTCCTCCACCACGGATATTTAATTCATCTAATATTTTGTGCAAAATTCTATTGTTTTGTTGCAGCAATGTTAATATAGAGTTCAAAACCGAATCGATATTGCCCGAATGCTCGGGACTCAATATAGGCAATTTTCTCCCAATTTGACTATGTTCGGAAAAATATTGAATCAAATTATCCGCACGAATCACATTTCCATTCGATAGGATAACCGCATTTTCCACCAGATTCCGCAGTTCGCGGACATTTCCAGGCCAGTGGTAGTCGAGCATCGCATCGATTGCATCGTCGGAAAAATCGGCGAATTTTATATTTTGCTTTCGAGCGATTTGCTCGGCGAAATAAAATGCGAGTATCGGGATATCTTCTCTTCTTTCTCGAAGTGGCGGAATGAAAATTTGCACACCGCCGATACGGTAGTATAAATCCTCGCGAAATTTTCCATCACGCATCGAAACTTTCAAGTCGCGATTCGTCGCCGTTATAATGCGACAGTTTGCTTGTTTAGATTTGACTCCTCCTACGGGGAAATACTCGCCTGTTTCGAGAACACGCAGAAATTTCACCTGAACCGATTGTGGAATCTCGCCGATTTCATCTAAGAAAAGTGTTCCGCCCTCGGCTTTGTCGAAAAAACCGGGGGTATCCCTGTTAGCGCCGGTAAATGCTCCTCGCTTGTATCCGAACAATTGTGATTCTAATAGAGTTTCAGGGATTGCACCACAGTTTATCGCCACGAATGGACCATCTTTTCTTTTCGAATGGTTGTGGATGGATTTTGCGACGAGTTCTTTACCTGTTCCGCTTTCGCCCGTTATGAGAACCGAAATATCTGTGGGAGCTACTCGCATTATGGTATCGGCGATTACCTGCAACGATTTCGACCTGCCCACAAGCCCATTCTCCGCCAGTATCTTGCGAAGATTGTATAATTTCTCGATTTGCCTTTTTAATTCTGAAACAGAAATTGTCCGAGAAAATTTTAAGTCCACTAATCTATCTATTTTGCCATCGCTCAAATTTTCGTCGGTTAGAACAATTATGGGCATAAGTGGTGCTCGATGACCTATCACGCGAAGAAAATTTTGCATTCGCAAGTTTCCGCCAATATCTGTATCTGGAAAATTACCACAATGAACCACAATCGCCAAATCGAATTTGTCCTCGCGCAGTTTGCTCAAAAATTCCTGCTGAGTTCTACACTTTATAGCGGATATAGACAATTCATCGTTTCTGTCGAACGCCAGTATTTTCAAGTCATCGCTCAACTTCGCTCCCTATTATTTCACCAGTATCAAATCTTTCGAAAGTTTTGAGACACCTCTCCAAACGACCTTATACATTCCCGATGGATTGGATTTCGCCTGCCAACTTGTGGATATGTTTTTCGTCGTTCCAGCGAATAGTTTTTCGATAACTCTACCAGAATTATCTATTATGAAAAGTTCTCCACATTCGACATTCGGCAGAGAGAGATGAATATCGACAACTGAATTGAACGGATTCGGCGAAACATCGAGTATAGGTTTATCGGGAACTTTCGTTTCTGAAATATCGGATAAATCGACATAAAAAGACCACTCGTAATCATCCGCTACATTCGGTTCGCAATAGTCGACAGTATCGGAAAGATTTTGCAACGAGACCGTTATCAAAGAACTGTCTGCGAATGGGACACTCGGAGTATATGTTAAAATTCCGCCAGAAGGAATACTCGTTAAAAATGCCATAACAGACGAACCATTTACGAGAAGTGTTATGGAGTTTGCATTTATTCCTGAACCTGTCTCGGTTATCGTAGCCTGAATGGATGGTGTGCCATCGCTTACTGTATCGCCATCGGCGGGATATACCGATATGATTTCAGGAGGGGTATAATCGGTGTTGAACTCGAACGAAATCGGAGTTCCATAATTTCCCTCGACATCAGCATAGGAGACGAGTGAAACAGAAATAGTGCCTTCGGGATAAGCGGTAGAGGGTGTAAATATCAAGGTATCGGATGAGAAAGTCAATTCCGGGTCGGATATGGAATAGGTTGTCCCGTTCACCATAAGGGAGAGCGAGGAAGCATCGATTCCGCTTCCGCCGATATCTGTAATATGGATTATTATCTGTTGGTTCTCGCAGGATGTATATGTTCCGTTCGAAGGCATAACGATACTGCAAGTCGGCGGAAAAGTATCGAGAGAAGAGGTAAATGTATAGAAAGACCAGCAGTATATCGGCAGCGAATTTGCACCGCAATATCGGGCATTGTCAGAAAGTCCTGTTATGCAAAATGTGTGAATACCATCCGCGATAGGAGATGAAGGTATGTATGTCAGATTATATCCGAATGGGGTCTCGACGAATGTGAATTCCGAAGGTGAAATAGGCGAAGTGTCGAGAGTATAATTTGCGGAACTCGTATCTATTCCAGAAATGGAATCTATTATGGAAAATGAAATAGACGGCGTGCTTGTATAGGCTGTATCGCCATCGGAAGGAAAAATTGCCGCTGCGATTGGAGACGAGTAATCGACTGTGAAAGAGCCCGAAATCGGCAGACCAGATGCGGGATTTCCCGCGATATCCGAAACGGCATCGAGCGAGAAATGAACAGTTTGTCCATCGGCGTATTCTATCATCGGGATGAACGCGATTGTGTCGCCGTTTTGATATAAATCGTCGCCGCTGAATTCCGCATCGTCGATTGTTAATCTAACGGATGACCAATCGACACCGCTTCTATCGTCGGTTATCAAGAAACGCACCGCTTGTTGCAAACAGGATGAGAAAGAACCATCATCCGGCTCGAGCAGAGTTGCTGTGGGACAGGTAGTATCCGCTCCGCCGGTGTCGACCAGTGCAGAGGATGAAAGAACTAATAGCTCGTTTCTGGTAATAGCATAAATATATGGATATTGAACATTGGCATCTGCTGCATAAGCAGTTGTTGAATAATTATCGACTTCTGCGGGAGATGATGGAGATGACCAATCGAGCAAAATAAAGCCATCGTTTCCGTTCGCCACGATGTATTGATTTCCGTTGGAGCAACCGTGTCTGCAATCGCCATCTGTGGACGAAAACCTTCCCGCTTCGCTGTGAAAATCCGACGACTGAACGAGTATTATGTGTCCTGTTCCTACGCCGACCTCGGCGCCATCCGCGAGATATACTCTGCCGTTATCGAAATCGACATCGACTGCGAAACCTGGTGTGCTCATTCCACCGACAGCAAAGGGTGAACTCGGTGTCGATATATCGAGTATCATAAGCCCTCCGCTTCCAGCCGAGGATATACCTATTGCGGCATAATCGCCCCAGCAAGATACGGAATTTGCAGCATAAGGATACGAATAGACTTCGGTAAGGGTGCTCGGCTCGGTGAACTGAAATATTTTGAAAATATTTGTGGCTGCGGCATATACATATCCGCTGTGGAAATCGACACTATATACATAATCTGACGGACCGAATGCCACACTCGATAGACTTTCGGGATGAGCGGGGTCGGAAATATCCAGAACTATCAAATTATTTCCACTGCCGAGAAAGGCATAATCGCCATCCAACACTATATCGAGAACATATCCGCTTGTAATGAGTGAATCGATTATCTCCGGTGATGAGGGGTCGGAAATATCGACCGAATAGAGTGTGAACCTGTCGAGCAAATAAAGGTAATCACCATTAGGGATACAAAAAATCGCATTGGTGAAACCATTCAGCGAACCGACTAAATCCATAGACCAAATCGAAATGGCGAACATAAAGATAATCGCAATTAGTGAAAATTTCTTCATTTTTCCCCCCGTTTTTGATTTTTACCTGATTATAAGTAAAACTCGCTCGGGCAAATGTCAAGGACATATAGTTTCATATATGAATTAAAAAATAATTTGCTAAAAATTGTAATTGTTTTAATTTTTCCAAAACTATAAATAAGGTTGAATAAATTAAATATCGGAGGGAAAATGAAAATTCAAGAGTATCAGGCGAAGGAAATATTGAGTCGTTATTCGATTAATATCCAGAAGGGTAAAGTTGCTACGACTCCCGATGAAGCCGAGCAGATAGCGAAAGAATTCGGTTCGATGGTGGTTGTTAAGGCACAGGTTTTAGTCGGTGGAAGAGGCAAAGCCGGAGGAATCAAACTCGCGCACACTCCCGAGGAAGCTCGGCAAAAGGCGGAAGAAATACTCGGTATGAATATTAAGGGTCTCACCGTAAAAAAAGTTCTTATCGCCAAGGCGGTCGATATTGCGAACGAGGCATATCTCGGTCTTATTCTCGACCGAAATTCCAAAAAAATCGTGATGATGGCATCGCCGCAGGGCGGCGTCGATATCGAACAGGTAGCGAAGGAAACCCCAGAACAGATTTATAAAGTTTATATCGACCCATTTCTCGGATTGAAACCTTATGCCGCGAGATACCTAATCGGGAAACTATACGATAAGCCAGATTTGATTGAGAAGGGTATAAAGAAGGCGATGAAACTATACGATGTGTTCATCGGTGTCGATGCACAACTTGTCGAAATAAATCCCCTCGTGATAACGAAACAGGGGGATATGGTGTGTGTCGATGCGAAAATTATTCTCGATGATAGCGGGCTAATCAGACATCCAGAATTTCTCGATTGGCGCGATAAGGACGAGTATTCGCGGGAGGAAATCGAGGCGAAGGAGATGGGTTTATCCTTTGTGAAACTTACGGGTAATATCGGCTGCGTTGTCAATGGAGCAGGTTTGGCGATGGCAACTATGGACTTAGTCAAACACTACGGCGGTGAACCTGCGAATTTTCTCGATGTGGGTGGGTCATCGAACCCGAAAAAAGTTGTCAAAGCACTGGATATAATCACCAGAGATGAAAATGTAGAGGTTATTCTGTTCAATATATTCGGTGGGATAACTCGTTGCGATGATATAGCGAACGGACTTGTTCAGGCTATCGAGGAATTTAAGCCGAAAATTCCGATAATCGCCAGATTAACGGGAACAAACGAAGACGAGGGTAAAAGAATACTGAAAGAAGCTAATATTCCCGTGTTTTCATCTATGGACGATGTAGTTAAAGAGGGTGTTAGATTGGCGAAGTGAAGTTAATAAATCCAGGAGTATATATGGACAAGATAATATCTAAGGAGAAATTCGATAGATTGAAAACTCTCTTGCGACAAGCCAATCTATCGTTTTTCGCCGACTCTGATAAAAAAGTATGTCTCATTCGATTCGCCGACCTGAAAAATACCGATTTCGATACTATATTTCTCGCACTTCAAGGCTCGGACGAAGATATAATAGTGGCAACTTTGACTCTTCTCGATGGAGAAAAGGGCTATCACTACCCACCTAAGGTCCTCGAAGAATGTATGAAGTTTAATAAGGAATATGGTCTCTTAAAGGCTCAATACGATGAACGGTATGGAGATATAGATTTATCTTACGAGACATGGCTTGCGACTCTACCGGAAAATCTCGCAGTGGGAATAGGATTGCTCGCCAGCAAAGGAGAACTATTGGCAAAGCAGTTGAAAAATATTATAAGTAAAAGTTAATATATAAGATTAATGTTTTTTCTGATATATTTACTTTTAAATTGTGGTGTTTAAGCACAAATTCCCACAATAAACATAACAATAACCGCAAGTTTATTGATTTTACTCATAATTGCCTCCTTATTTTAACTAATATAAAACTATAATTTTGTTCTCAGTTGATACAGCAATATACCAG
>CAYRNI010000080.1:0-10005 GCA_964425665.1 uncultured bacterium | reverse complement strand
ATATCGACAGGCACAGGGAATTGTGCTCCGCTTCCCGCCTCGAGGAAAATCGAATGCATCCCGAGAAATTGCGCCGCTAGCGAATATGCCACAGTAATATCGGGTTTATTTCTCGGAAGCGGTGGAGAACCGGCGAAAAAACCCACAGATGTCATCGCCCCCGATTCGATATGCAAATAACCCGTGGGAATAACAGGAACATTCATTCTTTTGATAATATGTGCAGCAAGTATATGTTCCTCGATTAACCATCTCGGATTTCTCGATGACAAAAAAGATAGGAGCAAAATCGCATCGGCATCTGGAGATAACTGATTATATCCACCGGGAAACATTATTACGGGGATATTTGAAATATTTTTGATTTTCGAGACGGTTTCTTCGACAGGATTTTCCACCAAAATGCTCGAGCCGACTAAAATAGCATCCACGCCGGATTTTTCTGCGTTCTCGACCACACGGTTCAAGTTTTCGATTCTATCGGGGTCGATTAGCAGCCAGAACATAGATTTCTTACGATGCCATTCAAATTTAACGGATAATTTTTCTATAAAGTCCATAAAATTTTCACTTTTCTGAAAGGTATTTTTTCAATCCATATTTTTCGATTTTCCTATACAAAGTCGAAAGGTCGATACCGAGTTTTTTTGCCGCTTCGGACTTGTTTCCATCCGCTCGGATAATCGCCCAGAAAATATATGCCTTCTCGATTTCCTCCAACGATAATATGTCCAAATTCTTAAGAGTGTCCTTTTCCGCTTCTCCGGTTTTTACCATTCCACTTTTGGTTTTCTGTTTCGAACTCTTTTTCCGAATGTATTCTGGAAGATGTTCTGGTAGAATTGTATCGCTCTTGCAGATAAGAGTGGCTCTTTCCAAAACATTCTCCAACTCTCGGACATTGCCCTCCCATTCTGCATTTTCCAAAAGTTCTGCTGCCTCATCAGATAATTTAGGAGTTTCTCGTCCAACTCTGGACGCTATATTGTCGAGGAAAAATTCAGATATAGGTATTATATCCTCCGGACGCTCCCTTAAAGGTGGAATATGCAGATGAATCACATTGAGTCGGTAGTAAAGGTCTCCTCGGAACTCGTCGTTTTCCACCATCTTTTTTAGGTCTCTATTTGTTGCGGCGATAAGTCTAACATTTACATCCACAGGTTTTGTAGCACCGAGTGGAGTTATTTCATTCGTTTCGAGCATTCTCAAAAGTTTCGCCTGAATCATCGGCGAGGTTTCACCCACCTCATCGAGAAAGAATGTGCCATCGTTAGCAGCAACAAATAATCCTTCCTTATCTTTATTTGCACCAGTGAATGCTCCCTTAACATATCCGAAGAGTTCGCTTTCGAGCAATGTCTCCGGCAATGCCGCACAATTTATCGTGACAAAAGGTCCACCCGAACGATTGCTCAATTGATGTATAGAGCGAGCGATAAGTTCTTTCCCTGTGCCACTTTCACCTGTTATCAGAACCGTGCTGTCTGTTGGCGCGATTTGTCTCACCAGTTCCTTGATGTCTCGAATAATTTTGCTTTTCCCTATGAATTTCGATAAATCGCTTTCTATACGCAAAGTCTGTTTGAGAATTCTATTTTCCCTGCGAAGATTTCTCGTATCGAGTGCTCGTTTCACCGAAAATCTTATCTGGTCCATCTGAAACGGTTTAGTGATATAGTCGAATGCACCGAATCGTAAAGCCTCGACGGCACTTCCAAGCGAAGCATAAGCGGTAATAAGTATCACCGGAATATCGCTATCGATTTTTTTAGCGTCTTTGAGCAAAGTTAATCCGTTCACATCGGGCATCATAATATCCGCTATAATAACATCATAAGATTCCGAACCGAGCCGTTTCATAGCCTCATCGTAACTCTGCGCAGTTTTGACCCAATACCCCTCTTCCGTTAGCATTATTTCCAGAAGTTGGCATATACTCTCTTCATCATCTACGACGAGAATATGTGGTTGTGGCTTAGGCATACTTAAATTACTTATTAAGTGAAAAAATATCTATTGTCAACGATATTTTAGTGTTTTTTTGTCTGTTTTAGGCAGATAGTATTTAGGCATAAAGGATTTTACTATTGGTTGTAAGACTGCAATCCAATTTATAATATTGACAAATAAAATTTATTTCCTATTTTATATAATGGATAAGTGTATAGAATAATTATGAAAAAATTTATTCACATATTTTTTCTATCGGTTTTTTCGATAGCTTTCGGTTGCACGATTGCCGTTTTTTCACCCGATGCCACCGATTATTGCCGTCCTATGCTCTGGAAAAATAGAGATGTCGCGAACTATCGTCAGCAGTATATCTATGTTGAAGCCGAGCATAATTTTATTGGAATCACATATCAGGGCGTCGCCAATCAAGTATATGGTGGTGCTAATGATGTCGGTTTCGGAATTGTCAATACCGATACTTACAATCAAGGTCCAAATCGAACACACGGCTTGACGGATGGGCAGGTTATGTTTCTCGCTCTGTCGCATTGTGAAACGGTATGGGATTTTATCGAACTTTTGGATTCTCTCATTTCGGATACTACCGCCGGGCTTCGCTCGACTCACTGCTATGGAATTATCGACCGATACGGTAATGCGGGGATAGTCGAGGCGAGTTGCACTAATTATGTATATTTCAGTGCGAATTCCTCGCCCGATAAATACCTCGTGCGGACAAATTTTGCCATTACAGGCAGTGACTCGAGCAGAGTGGGATACGATAGATACCTCCGTGCGAGAGCATTGTTCGACACTCTAAATCCGGTATCTGTCGAGGATGTGTGGTCTGTGGCTTCCGATTTAGTAACCGACGAATTGAACCCGAATCCATTGCCCTTCGAGGGAACTTTTGGAATATTGCCATACGGATATATCAATACCACAAATACACTGAATCGGTTTTTAACAACATCGTATCAAATAATAGTCGGTCAAAATTTTGAGGATGACATATCATATCCGATAGTATGGGGTGGATTTGGGCAGCCATATTTTACCGTGCCTATTCCGATGTGGACAAAGCTCGGGTTCGTCCCCGAAGCACTCACAGGGAATGAAAACTATTTCTGCAATGAGAGTAGGTTTCTTTGGCAGCAGGTCTATGATGAAGGTTCGATTACATATTTTAATACTTTTTCTGCCAAAAGCATTTTCGATTATTTCCAGCCGCTTAGAAATTCCGTCTGGGATATGTTCGGCAAATATATCCACAATTGGAATAAGCAGCCTGTCGATAGTGCGAACCTCGTAGATGTTCAGGACGATTTCGTATCTATGGTCGCGTATGAATACGAGCAACTTCACGGATTACTTGTCAGAGAAGGACAGGTTAAAATCCCCGACAAAATTTCGATTGATGCCTATCCCAATCCATTTAATTCGGTTGTGAAAATTTCGCTCGAAGTTCCTTTCGCACAAAATACTGAATTCAGAATTGTAGATATCTCAGGGAAAATTGTGTTTCATAAAGAAATCGCTCAGGGTTGGCAGAATGTTATTTGGCATCCACCGAAAAATCTGACATCTGGCACATATCTCGCTATTTTGAAATGTGGAAATTCCAGTGTGGCGAAAAAATTGCTTCTCATAAAATAATTTTAATTTAATCAATCAATACTTTCTACTTATTCTCGCGCCCAACGAGGAAAGTCTTTCTTCGAGTTTCTGATAGCCTCTATCGATATGATAAATTCTTTGCACGAGCGATTTTCCTCTCGCTCCGAGTGCTGCGATTGTCAACCCTGCCCCCGCTCTGATATCGGAAGCCATAATCTCGGCGCCCTCGAGATTTTTGACGCCGACAATCGTCGCTTTATCGCCCGATATAGTGATATTTGCACCGAGTCGTCGAAGTTCCATAATGTGAATAAATCGATTTTCGAAAATTCGCTCCCATACGACACTCGTGCCATCGGCTTTGCAAAGAACCGCCATAATTATCGGCTGTAAATCTGTCGGAAAACCTGGATACGGGTCCGTTATAATATCGACGGGCTTCGGTCTTTCTGATATAGATGCTTTAACCCAATTTTTTCCCATTTCGATTTTTGCCCCCATATCCGACATTTTAGAGAGGACAAATTCGAGATGTTTCGGGGATACATTCCGCACAACGATTTCTCCGCCTGCGGATATCGCCGCGAAAAGATAAGTGCTTGCTTCGAGTCTGTCGCCAATCGGTGTATAATCCACCGACGATAGCGAATTTACTCCCTCTATCGTGATTGTCGATGTTCCCGCACCAGAAATTTTTGCACCCATTCTATTTAGCATCTCTGCGAGGTCGGATATCTCTGGGTCCTGCGCCGCATTGATTATCCGAGTTGTCCCTTCGGCAAGAACTGCCGACATCATAATATTTTCAGTTCCCGTGTGGGTAGGTCTATCGAAATAGATAATGTTTCCGCAAAGTTTTTTAGCGCGAGCGACAGTATATCCATGCTCCTCTTCGATTTTTGCACCGAGCTGCAAAAAACCTTTAATATGCTGGTCGATAGGTCTCGCACCTATCGCACATCCGCCCGGTTGAGAAACTCGCGCCATCCCAAATTTCGCGAGTAAAGGTCCCATCACGAGAAAACTCGCTCGCATCTTGCTGACAAGCTCGTAAGGCGCTTCGAAGTTTCTGATATTTTCCGCATTTATTGAGATTATATGTTTTTCTTTATCGAAATCGACATCGGCACCGAGTTTCCGTAGAACATCCGCCATAGTTCGAACATCGGCAATATCGGGGATATTTCGCAGAACTGTCGTGCCATTTTCAGAAAGAATCGCAGATGCCATCATCGGAAGAACCGCATTTTTCGCTGCATATACAGAAATCTCACCACTCAGAGAATACCCACCATATATCTCGAAATAATCCATCTCTACTTCCTTTCTCTAATAAGACTATATGCAAATAATACATCATAATCGTTATAGTCAAGAAATCATTGTTCATAAAATATCGGCGAAGTCCCGAATTCTTATAGAATCTAAGAAAAAGTCACACGCTAAAAAATAGGTTAAACCTATATCCAATTATGCTCTATATACCATCTCGCTGTTTTTTCGATTGCGGTTTTCAATTCGTATTTGGGTTTGAAACCGAGCATATTCTCGATTTTGGAACTATCCGCAACCCAAGGGGCGAGAAGTTCGCGGACCTTTTGAAATGATAGCAATGTGGGTTTTTTTGAAATGAAGGAAATTGTCTCATCGAAAAATGCAGCAATCCATAACGCAAACGCTGGCAGTCGAACTTTTACCTTTTTTCTGTTTATTGCATTGCCCACCTGTTCGGCGAATTTTCTCCAAGTGTGAATTTTACCATCGGTTACGAAAAATGTTTCGCCTGCGGATTTCGGATTCTCCATAGCGAGCAAAATCGCCGATGCCAAATCTTCCACATATATCGCCGAGAATTTCCTGTCGGGATTACCGACAAACGGCAGAATTCCCATACTGGCGAGTTTGAAATAGAAGAAAATGTCTTTGTCCCTCGGTCCAAAAACCGCCGGTGGACGAATTATAGTAATCGGAAGTCTATCCATAAATTTTTTTGCATTTTGTTCCGCCAACAGTTTGCTTCTGCCGTAATCTGTCAATGGTGCAGGTTCGATATTTTCGTCTATCGGCTCGGAGGATGGTCTCGTCGCCGCTTGCGAACTTATAAGAACAAATTTTTTCAATTTCCTCGAATTTTGGGCTAATGCCTCGAGCAATATTTTCGTGCTTTCGGAATTGACACGATAGAAATCCTCCCGCTTTCGAGCTTTTGTCAGTCCCGCGATATGCACGAAATAATCGGTATCTTCTATATGCTCGGCTATCCCATCGGGGTCGAAAAGCGAACACACCACAGGTTCGACATTATCAGGTAAAAATTTTGCTCGCGAACTATTACGAACCATTCCAAAAACTCGGTAGCCTCGCCGCACCATCAACTCCGCGGTGTGACTTCCCACAAAGCCTGTTGCACCTGTGATTAGAACTTTTTCCATAACTCATTTTCTTTTCTGCTCGACAATGAATGCGGTTCTATCTTCGGTGAAAAAACCGAATATTCTTTGCAGAAGGATTTTATAATGTTCGCCGAGCCGAACGCCTCTTCGTTCCATAACGATTTTGGCGGTTTCTATCGCTTTGTCGATTTTGTAGTGAACGAAACCATCGGAGTTACTGCCCCAAATAAAAGATGGTATGTATTTCGGGAATATCCCTCCGCCGTAAAGGTTCGCTCCGACACCGACAGTAGTTCCCGATGTCAGAAGTGTTCCGATGCCGAATTTCGTGTGGTCGCCGACAAAAATCCCGACCTTATTAAGACCTGTGGGAATTTCACCAGTCGGCATAGCGACTCGTATCTCGTGGTAGTTGTTTTTCAAATCGCTATTGGTGGTCAACGCTCCGAAATTGACCCATTCGCCGATGAAGGAGTGCCCGAGAAAACCATCGTGATATTTATTTGAATAGCCGAGAATTACCGATGCCTCTACTTCGCCGCCGACACGGCACACAGGACCGATTGTGGTTTCCCCACGAATGCGAGCATAAGGCATAACCCAGCTTTCCGGACAGATAACCGCGGGACCATATATTACTGCACCAGAATGAATACGAGCACCTCGCTCGATTATGATAGGTCCCTCGCTCGCATCGAGAACAGAAAAAGCATCGATTTTGACATCCGAGCCTATATAAATATCGTTCGGATTGTTCATCGCGATTTGGCTTTCGCCAGTATATTGCACCACTCTACGCCGGTAGAAGGTTAAGAAATCCTCCTCTATGAATTTGCCATTGTGAGCGACAATCTCCCAGAGAGAGTTCAAAATCGGCACATCGAGTTCCACAGCCTCGTATAGGCTCATTATCTTGCGATAGACTGATTCATCTGGAATGGATGTGAAATATTTTGTCGCCGCGTCATTTCCTGCGGGAAGATAGAGTGCGACAGGGATATCCTGAGAAAGAAAAACAGTAGGGTTTTTCGCTATAGCGATGTTGCCGATTGCCCTTTTGTTGAAAAATGCTTTTCCATTCAATAACAATGTAGGCAAACGGGTATCTATTTCGCCGATATTCGTGCGAAAGTTTTTTTGTTTCATCAACGGCGTTAATTCTTCTCTGCAAAGGACGAATAGTTTGCTCTCGGGGAAGAATGCTCTCGCTCGCTCTATAAAGGAAAATGCACCCGAACGAAGCTCGAACAATGGATGCATCAGAGAGAGCGGATAGAAATCCTTATGCGAAGTATCCTCCCATATAACGAGATTCAATTTTTCCATAAAATCCCCTGAGTTTATTTTTTCTGTTCCGTGTTTTCGCTCTCGTTTTGAATCTCAGATTTTAATTCGTCGATTTTCTCGAATGTTTCCTTTTCATCGCCGACATTGAAACCGATATGTCTGTAATAAATCGAACCATCGGGCTTTAATAGGAAAAGTTCGGGTATATCTGCTACGCCTGCTCTTTTCTTTACCTCGCCCGATTTGTCGTAGAGAAGGATGAAATTGTCCCATTTCTGTTTCTTCGCGAGTGCCTTCGCTTTTCTGAGCGAGCGCGGACCATCCTCACACAATGCCACTACCAGATATGGATGCTCGCCCTTGGTGGTATCCCAATTCTCCCAGTTCTCGACGAATTTGTCGAGTTCCTTACGGCACGGCTTGCACCAAGTTGCCCAGAATGTCAATGCCACAGGTTTCCCTAAATTCAGTATCGAATCGATGGAAACAGCATTTCCCTCGAGGTCATTCAATGTGAATTTCGGAAATTTTTGCTCCGCACCAGAAACAGTTAGGGCAAATAGAATAGCAGCGATTAAGATTGCTCTTTTCATTTTTCCTTCCTTATTTTATTTCTTCGCTCTCCGATTTGTGCGCTTCTGCTTTGAGTTCATCGAGGATATCGAAATCTTCCTCTGTAAGCTCTGCCTGCGGGATTAAATCTGGTCGGCGTTCCATCGTCAGGCGAAGTCCCTCGCGGTGTTTCCATTTGGCAATCTTGGAATGGTCGCCAGATAGAAGAACTTCAGGCACGGACTTACCCATAAACTCTCTCGGTCTGGTATAATCGGGAGCGGAAAGCAATTTTACACCTTCCGCAAAAGAATCCGATATCGCCGAGTCCCTGTCGCCGATAAATCCTGGTATCAAACGCAGAGAGGCGTCGAGCATCGCTAATACCGGTATTTCTCCACCTTGAACAACATAATCGCCGATAGAATACTCGGTAGCATCCATAAGTTCCACAATTCGCTGGTCGAAACCTTTATATCTGCCGGCGAAAAAAATCAATACATCCTGCTCGGAGAATTTCTGAGCGGTCGATTGATTGAACAAAATTCCTCTCGCCGATGGAACTATTTTTAGAGCTTTTTCTCGTTCGCTCGATGGTATCGAAAGATATGCTTTTATCGCGGGTTCGGGCTTGATTACCATTCCAGCACCGCCGCCGAATGGAACATCGTCGACAGTTCTGTGAACATCGTCCGTGAAATCCCTGAAATTTATCAACTCGAACTCCACCAGCCCATTTTCGATACCTTTTTTAACAAGCCCGTGTTCGAGATAATTTGTAAAAAGTTCGGGGAATAGTGTTAATATATAGATTTTCATATTATTCCTGTGAATTATTCGACAATTAATAAATAATATGATTTTAGTTATTCGCAAGAATTTTGATACGATAAAAAATATTTTCGATAAAATATAAAATAATGCTTGCACAAAACGAGGATTAGGATTATAAATTAACGATAGCAAAGGGGGGTTATAGACAATTGTCAAAATTGTTTATCAAAGATGACTCTGGTAAGCGAACTAATGATGAACCTAATGCTCGAAATTTTGAACGAAATCTATCCATTCGGGAGAAAAAATTAGAACAAAAGATAAACCGTTTCCGCAAATTTCTCGAAATCGGTGCTACTTTCCGGAGTGAAATGGATATCGACCAACTTCTTCCGTTGATTGTCGAAAAGACATCGGATGCCATCGATGTCGAAAAGTGTTCTGTATTTCTTTATAATAAGGATAAGGGTATATTGTGGACGAAAGTCGCTCAGAAATCGAAACCGATTATAATACCCAAAGAGCGTGGGATTGCAGGTTGGGTTTTTCGGAGCAATCGAAGTCTTATCGTCCCCGATGCTTATGCAGATGTGAGGTTCGACCAGTCTATCGATGCACGGACAGGATTTAAAACGAAATCGATTGCCGCATTACCGCTCAAAGGCAAAAAAGATAAACCTATCGGTGTTTTCGAGGCGATGAATAAGAAAAATGGCGAACCTTTCGATGATGAAGATATGATTTTCCTCGACATCGTCGCCACTCAGATTGGAATCTCTATCGAAAGTGCTATGCTATATACCGAGCTTCTGCGGACATTCGAAAGCTTTATCGATGTTATGGCTTTTACAATCGATGCCAAACACCCTATATCGCGAGGGCATTCTCGCCGCGTGGCGATTTATTCTAAAGGAATCGCTATCGAACTCGGTCTTTCCAAAGATACTGTCGAAAAAATATATTGGGCGGGACTTCTCCACGATTATGGAAAAATCTCTGTTCCCGATGCCATCTTGCAAAAAGCTGGGAAACTCAACGAGGATGAATACGAGCAAATCAAACGGCACGCTCTTATGACTTATAGAATCCTTTCGAGAATCCATTTCTCCAAAGATATGCGTGATATACCTCTTATTGCATCGGAGCATCACGAAAGATGGGATGGTAAAGGGTATCCATTCGGCAAGAAGGACGACCAGATACCGCTGGGAGCGAGAATTATCGCCGTCGCCGATGTTTTCGATGCCATCACTTCATTCAGGGAATACCATTCGCCGCTTACATTCGCCGAGGCGAAGGAGGAAATTATCGAGCAGCGAGGCAAGATGTTCGACCCGAGAGTTGTCGATGCGTTCGTGCGATATTACGATAAGGAACTCGACCCGTATAAACTCCGCCAAACCCTATGGGAAACTATGGGGAAATA
>CAYRNI010000079.1:0-10159 GCA_964425665.1 uncultured bacterium | reverse complement strand
CAGGCTGCTCGCCTGTACCCCGTGCAGGACTCGAACCTGCGACCCGCTGATTAAGAGTCAGCTGCTCTACCAAACTGAGCTAACGGGGCAACTTTGACAGATAATAGAATATTTATTTTTCAGCGCAAGAAATTTTTCTATTTTACCGACGCTATTTTGCGACCACAGATAAATTATCTATTCGGATATATGGGATATAGTAAGTTCCATATACCCATTTTCTTTCTGAGCTTATGGCTGCGATATCTTTAAGGTTTTCGTAGACATTGCCTGCGATGGCTACATTTTTGACTCTACCGACGATTTTTCCGTTTTCGATTTTGAAACCTGTTGCTACCGGATTTGAAAATGCCCCCGATAAAATATTACCTTGACCCATACCGAGCACAGATTCGACGATGATACCTTCTTTGATGTCGGCGAGGATGTCATCTATCGAATGTTTGCCGCCGTCGATTATTATATTGGATGTATCGGGAGCAGGTGGCGAGAACAATGACCTCGATGCGCATCCGTTCGTTTCGTATCCCGATTTTTTTGCTGTGGTTAAATCGAATACGAAATTTTTCAGCACGCCGTTTTGAATCAGTGACATCGCTTTTTTGGGAATACCCTCATCGTCGAACGGTGTGGATGAAACTTTGCCATCGATTGTGCCATCGTCGATAATTGTCAGTTTTTCATCGAAAAGTTTCTGCCCCAGTTTATCGAAAACGGGGCTGGTTTTCGTATAGATATTGCTGCCATTGACTCCGACACTTATTGGTAGTAGCAAGACGCTTGCTCCGAATGGGCTAAACACGACGGGCACTTGCCCCGATGGAGCAGGAACTATCGCATTCGCATACTGCATTATGTCGTCGAGTCTTTTCACTATCGGGTCTATCGCATCGTTTCTGCTGTCCGGGAAATGTGTTGAAACATAATAATCCCACGCCATATAGATATCGTTGTCCTTGACACGGACGAGACTTCCCGAGAGAGAAAATGCTGTCTTTTCGTATTCGCCCTCGAAACCCGATGTGTTGGCAATTTTTATATGACTTTGAGTGGTCGAAACATCGACATCGTTATCGCATTCGGAACGGTATTGTTCGATTCTCGATATGAGTTCATTACCGATTTCCGCGAGTTTTGGGATATCGACATCTTTTATTTTCTCGTCGAAAATTTTTGGCTCGGCGTATTTTTCAGATTTCGAGGGAAATTCCAGTTCGATTTCCTCGCCGAATTTAGCGGACTCGATAGCGTTCTCCAACATTTCATCGACAGCATTTTCATCGGTGGTAGCGGCGGTGCCGACCTTACCATCTACTATAACTCGGACGGCATAACCGCGTTCCTGAGTGCTTTCGCTCCCTCGAATTTTCCAACCCTTGAATGATACGCTTCGCGAGGTCTTCTCTATGTAGACGACTTCGCCAGAATCGACTCGCCCACGCAATTTCTCCAACAATTCCATCTTTGCCTCCTATGTTATTCTTATAAATTTTCTACAAAAGTTCTTTATATTTTCTTCTTACATTTCCTCTGCTGTTTCTCTCCCAGAAAACGCCATCGTAATATCCCTGAATGCTTTTGTCCGAATCTGCCATCTGCAATCGCTTGAGCGCATAGAGACAATATTCCTCGTCGATTTCGACCATAACAAAATTTCTGCGGAGTTTTTTCGCTACGACACCTGTCGTGCCGACCCCTGCGAACGGGTCGAAAACGATATTCCCCTCCTCGGAACTCGCAAGAATGATTTTTGCCAGAAGTTTCTCCGGTTTCTGTGTCGGATGAGGTGTATTTTCTGGCATCGACCAAAATGGTATTGTGATATCCGTCCATATATTCGAGGGATATGTCAGTCGGAAATTGCCATCGTCGCCCTCCTGCCAATCTTTCGGGATACCATCGACTCGATACGGTGCGATAACTCTCCGTTTCAACTTGACCTGCTCTACATTGAAAGTATAATTATCGGAAACGGTGCAGAACCATATATCCTCGGAATTATTTTTCCAATTTTTCTGAGAGCCTCTTCCTTTTTCGCGCTCGAAAGTTATTCTATTTCTGACCACAAAATATTTCTCGCAAACTGTGTGAATTGCCGCCGATGACCGCCAATCTCCGCAGATATATACAGATGCCGTCGGTTTCAGCAATCTTATCATCTTCGAAAGCCATCCGTCCATCCACTCGCTATATTGCTCCACCGGAACTTGCTTGAACGAATACCCATTGAAATTTTTCGACAAATTATACGGCGGGTCGATGAACAAAAGGTCGACGAAAGCCGATGGCAGCAAGTCGACAATTTTTAAAATATTTTGGTTTATTACTTTGTTTAAAATACTTTCGATTTTGGTTTGACCGTTCAATTTCGCTATTTGTGAGCGAAGATATTTTCGTTCCTCCGCCGAAAGTGAAACCGTTCTATTTCGAGGTGCTTTTTGCATCATTTTCCCGCTACTATGACATTTTTAATTCTGATATGAGGACTGCCCTCGGATGTCTTTGCCAATTGACCATCCTTTCCGCAATAACCTCCGTCCCTGCTCCATTTGAAATCGTCGCCGATTTGCTCGATATTGGCGAGCGTCTCGAACAGATTCCCCTGCAAAACCACATCCTTCACCATCTCGGCGATTTTACCATCCCTTATCATATATCCGTATCCGGCGGAGAATGAAAAGTTTTCGAGTTCGGTCTCTCCGCCATAGGCATCGATTGCATAAACTCCCTCTTCGATGCCATCGAAGATGTGTTTCGCGTCGTGGGGTCCCTTGTCGATTGCGGTGCATCTCATTCTGACGATAGGGGGATATCGAAAATCCTGTGCTCGAGCATTTCCCGTAGGGTTTTCGCCCAATTTGCCCGCTGTTTCTCGCGAGTGAAGTCTTC
This sequence comes from uncultured bacterium, assembly GCA_964425665.1. Classification (GTDB taxonomy): domain Bacteria; phylum UBP14; class UBA6098; order B30-G16; family B30-G16; genus JAGGZE01. The sequence continues at coordinate 7,270 of CAYRNI010000079.1, read as the reverse complement.
CGACAAGAACACCCTCACTGATAAGAGGGGTTTTCCCCGCAGGGACGCCCTCGTCATCGTAATCGATAGTGCCTCGAAGTTCGGGTGAAGGAGAACCATCGTCGAAAACATTTAGAAATTCCGGACCGAATTTTCTGCCTAGTGTCATCATCTTTTGCGCCTGCGGATTGTTTTCGAGAAAATCGGATTCGGAGAGATGTCCGAATGCCTCGTGGATAAATACCCCCGCGAGTCCTGGATTTAGCACCACAGTGTAGTTGCCACCTTTCACTGTTGGAGCATCGAGAAGTTCTGCGGATTTGCGGGCAACCTCGATTATTTCATTATCCTTTTTCGTCAGTTCGTCGAAAGAACCTCGCGTGGCAAAACTTTTGAACGCATTCTGAACCGAATTGGCATCCTTCGCTCTGAATACCGAACGCAGAACGCAATCCGCCCGATGGCGAACCAATCGAGTTCCCTCTGTCGTCAGAAGATACCTCTCGATGAATTCCTGTGTGAAACTAAAAATTCTTTCGCTTATTCTATTGTCGATTCCTGCGGCGAGTTCATCGTATCTTTCGAGTAGTTCGTATTTCTCCTGCAATGAGTGATTTCGAGCATCGTCGTCCGTGTGAATTTTTATCTCGGCGACAACGGGTTCGACCTCAGCGAGAACGATTTTCTCATCGGGGATAATCGCCAGCGAGGAATCGCGGGCATCCTTAATCGCTCTATCGATATCCTCGATTCTGTTGAAGACAGCGAAACCCCATCCGTGATTCGGCAGAAGAACTCTGACATTTCCACCGGCTAAATCGGTGCTATTCACCATCTCGGATTTGCCGTTGTGATATTTGATGTCTAACTTTCTATTTTTCTCGAACCTGATTTCGCCGTATCCGTCGATTGATTTGAGTGCTTCATCGAGTCTGTCGAGTATATTCATTTCTTTCCCCCGATGGTTACATTTTTAATTCTAATATGCGGTGCTCCCGTATCGACAGGGACCATCTGTCCGCCCTTACCGCAGTTGCCAGCCCATTTACCCCACTTGAAATCGTTGGCGACCCTTTCGATATGAGCGAGCGTATCGAAAAGATTTCCCTGCAAAACCACATCACGCACCATCTCCCCGATTTCACCATTATGTATCATAAAGCCATACGATGCCGAGAAGGAGAAATTCTCGAGCATAGTTTGTCCGCCGTAAGCATCGATGGCATAGACACCTTCCTTTATATCGCTGAAAATTTCGTCCTTCGTATGCGGACCTGCCTCGATAGCGGTATTCGTCATCCTGACCAGTGGAACATTTCGATACGATTGAGCGCGAGCGTTACCTGTTAGATTTTCGCCGAGTTTCGATGCCGTTTCACGATTATGTAATCTTCCCACTAAAACGCCGTGTTCGACGAGATAAGTTTTCTGTGCAGGAACGCCCTCATCATCGTATATAATCGTTCCGTGTAGTTCGGGTTTAACTGTGCCATCATCTATGATGTTCAAAAACGATGGTCCGAACCTTCTGCCGAGAGTCATCATCTGCTGTGCCTGTGGGTTCTCGAGTATGAAATCGGATTCGGAGAGATGTCCAAATGCCTCGTGGATGAACACGCCAGCGAGAAGCGGGTCGAGAACGACAGTATAGTTTCCGCCCTTAATCGGTTTTGCATCGAGAAGGCGAACCGCTATGTCCTTTACTTTTTTCACCTTGTCGTCCAGAGAATTCAGCACCGAGAATTTTTGTCTGTTGCTCCATCCCGATGTATACTGCTGGACATCGTCGCCTTTCCTCGAACGAGCCGTAGCGTAGACGATTCCATCGGTGATACGGTGCTCGACGGAAATTCCGAAACTGTTCATATACAGTTTGTCGATACGCCAATCGGAATACATATTCGATGCGAGAATGATTTTGTCGCTATCGGAGCGAATTATGTCGTTGTATCGCAGAAGCATATCGACCTTCTCTTTTTCGGTGTGGGAATCGAATGGGTCGTCCATAACATTTTCAACAACGGCTGAAATGGGTTCGCTTTCGACTATGCGGATTTTTTCATCGGGTATTATAATTTTTGAGGCATCGACGGCATCGGCGAATGACTTTTTCAAATCGTCGAACTTATTGAATGTAGCCACGCCCCATCCGTGTCCATTGAGTAGAACTCTGACGAAACCGCCCATATCTATTTTCTTCGAAAAACTCTCGACGATACCGTTTTTGACCGATATCGAAAGCCATTCCCTTCGCTCCAATCTAACTTCACCATAACCATCGATACTTTTGAGCAGTTTCTCGATTTCTTCCCGATAGTTGTCAAACATCGTTCCTCCAATCTATGTTGAAATTTTCTACGACACTCGAGTTCATAGCGGAAACAAGTTTCGGTATATAATCTTCTCCGAAAAATTCCATTACGAACAGAGATAGAGTTCTTTTGATTTCTTCGAGAAAATTTTGCACTCCGAACCTTTGAGCATTCTGGACAGCGAGTTGCGGGTCGAATTGCATCTGTTCGAATTTTACAACAGCATCTATAAGAGATTCCTCGGTGGGTTCGGAGAATAAAACCCCGGTGATTCCATCTATCACGGTTTCTGTGGCACCGCCTTTCCCATAAGCGATTACTGGGCGACCAGCGGCTTGAGCCTCGACAGGTGCTATTCCGAAATCCTCCTCGCCGGGGAAAATTAATGCCCTGGCATATTTGAGAAGTTCGAGTTTACGCTCGTCTCCCACAAAGCCCTCGAAATGAATATTCGGTTTTGCGATTCTCTTCAAATGTTTCATCTGGGGACCTGCTCCAGCGATAATGAGTTTCCTGCCGAGTTGGTTAAACGCCTTGACAGCGATATCGATTTTCTTATACGGCACAAGACGGGAAAGACAGAGATAGTAATCGCCCACATCCGGCGATTGCACTATGTTTCCGAGTTCCACGGGGGGATGTATAACAACCGAATCGCGTCTATAAAACTTCGACAATCGTTTTCGCACAGTTTCCGAATTGGCAATAAATTTATCTACTCTGTCTGCGGAAACCTTATCCCATAGCCGAAGGTAATCGAACACGAAGGGATATATAAACTTACCGATAAACTTAGAATAACTTTCCTTATATTCGAAATATAGTTCCCACGCTTGTCTCATCGGTGTATGGCAGTAGCAGGTGTGAAGTGTATCGCTTCGTGTTAGAACACCTTTTGCCCACAGATACGACGAACTTATCACGAGGTCGTAATCCCGCAGGTCGATTTGCTCTATCATCGATGGATAAAGTAATATATAGTATTTATATATTTTTCTCTTGAATGGCAGGAAACGACTCCATCCCACGGGACGAATATCCCAGCCGTGAAAATCGGATGGCACGAATTTCGGGTCGTAAATCAAAGTGTATATAGGTGCATCGGGAAATAGATGATGAAGCCAACGCAGAACTATTTCCGCACCGCCACTTTGGTTCAAATAATCGTGAACCAATGCGACTCGTAATTTTTTATCTTTTCCAAACATAATCATAATCTAAAAATATAATAAAAAAATTATTTAATGCAAAATAATTCTCCATTCGATGATGCTATAAATATTTTTTCGCCATCGGAGACCGGCGGCTGTCTTACAGGTTTATCGAGCGATAGCGAGTATTCGAGCAAACCTGTCTCGATATCGACTTTGAACATTTTGCCGGTATAAGAAACGGCTATTACATTCTCGCCGACAATAATCGCCGGGGAAGTTATAACATCGCCGAGTTTGGTTATCCACTTTCTCTTTCCTGTTTCGCAGTCGAATGCGAAAATTTTTCCTGATTTATCCATTACAATCAAGTTTTTGCCATCGGTCGCCATCGGAAGACCGCTCTCATCGGAAATCGAATTCTGCCAGATGATTTTGCCATCCTCGGGCGATAAAGCATATATATTTCCATTGTCGCTGTGGGCAAATATTTTGTTGTCCGAAATGGTCAATGCTCCCGATAATACACCGCCCAATTTTTTCCGCCAGATGATTTTGCCATCGCCATCAATCCGCGAGATTTCATCGCCGGATGCCACGAAAACACTTCCCGCTGTATATGCCATAGCGGTTTTAATGGCGAGTTTCCGCCTTTGAGACCATCGCTTTTTACCATCGCCCGCAGAGAGAGCATATATTCCGCCGGAGAGCGTCGCTATTATGAACGATGAATCGGTCGGAATCCCTGAAATCTGAGCATCCCCGCAACTTTTCGACCATATCATTTTACCGCGAGAAAAATCGTATGAACCGACTTTGTTATACGCGCCGAAACCGATGAACCACATCTTGTCGTCGAATATCACAGGTGGCACACGCAGAGGCACATCTACCCAAATATCGCCGACTTTCTCGCCTGTTTCGGTATCGTATGCGACGATTCGTTTGTTCGGCAGACCGACAATAACTTTATCGGCAAAGATAACGGGCGAGGTCGGGTCTAATGCGGGAAGTTCCGTATGCCATTTGATTTCCGGTTTATCCGACAATCTGCCCGAGATGTTCCCGCTGTTGAAACAATCCGCACGAGGATAATTCCAACTGCTACTTGCTTGTTCGGGCATCTGCTGAACGATTATCGCCTTATCGCAACCAGCGAGGAAAAATATCGATAAAATAAAAAATATTTCGAGTCGTTTTATCATTTTGAAATTATAACGCCGAACTATGTATTATTCAAACAAAAATATCATTACGGATTAAATCGACAATATGTGGTAAATTTTCACTTTGAATTTTAGCAAATAAATATTATTATGCAAAAAAAGGAGGCGATTATGCAAAAGAAATTTGTCGGCGGAAACTGGAAGATGAATAAAACAGTCGTCGAGGCGCAGACATTGGCTCGTCGACTCGCAGACCGTCTTTCCGATGTAGATTTCGCCGATATTGCTATCTTTCCGCCGTTCGTGGATTTGTATCCTGTGAATATAATCCTTCGCGAGAAGGAATCGAAGATAATTCTCGGTGCTCAGAATATGCATCCGGAGCCGAGCGGAGCATTCACCGGCGAAATATCTGCCGATATGATTCTGTCCACCGGTGCGAAAATGGTCGTTCTCGGACATTCCGAGCGAAGACATATTTTTCTCGAAACCGATTCCTTCATAAATCGCAAGGTAAAACGAGCACTCGAAGCCGGTTTGAAACCGCTTCTTTGTATCGGCGAACTTTTGGAGGAACGGAAGGCAGGTAAAACCGAGGATGTGATTTCACAACAATTGAAAGGTAGTCTCAAAGATGTTAAATTAAATTCTGCTGACGATTTAATAATCGCTTACGAACCTGTGTGGGCAATCGGAACGGGAGTGACAGCGACGCCAGAGCAGGCACAGGAGGCTCATAAGTTCGTCAGGAAAGTAATCTCGGAGATGTTCGGCGAAGATATCGCTAAAAATCTGCGTATAGTCTACGGAGGCAGTGTGAAACCGACGAACGCAAAAGAACTTTTGGAGAAAGTCGATATCGATGGTGTGTTCGTCGGCGGAGCCAGTCTCGATGCCGATTCATTCGAGAGCATAATCCGTGATTCAAATATTGCTTCTTGACAAAATTACCCAATGAAAAACCCGAAGGGGTGCAACAGGGAATTGAGGAAGCGAAGGGAAAGTTGCACAACAAAAAACCCGAATAGGTGTTTGAAAGGTGGTGTAAAGATGGCTGAAATTGATGACACAATCGTTTCTCAGGCGATAATCGAAAAATATTTCGAGCGCTTGAAAAGTAATCTCAGAATCGATGTCGCTATTGCCGGCGGTGGACCTGCTGGGGTGGTCGCTGCTTATTATCTCGCAAAATTTGGGCATAAAGTGGCTCTGTTCGAAAGGAAACTCTCTATCGGCGGAGGAATGTGGGCTGGAGGAATGATGTTCAATGTTATCGTCGTTCAAGATGATGCTCTTCCAGTTTTGGAAGAATTCGGTATAGAACCCGAACCATATAAGGAAAAGGGCTATTATACCGCTTGTGCAGTGCGGACGATGGCGAATCTAACTGCAAAAGCAACCGAAATGGGTGCTACGATTTTCAATGGAATAACTGTCGAGGATGTCGTATGGGATGGTAAGCGCGTGAATGGTGTTGTCGTGAATTGGAGCGCCGCCGATGTTCCAGGACTTTTTGTCGACCCGTTGACAATCAAATCTACATATACTATCGATGCTACAGGACACCCTTGCGAAATTGTGAGCACACTCGTTAAAAAGAACGGTGTTAAACTATATACGCCGACCGGCGGTGTCGCAGGCGAATGTTCGATGAATGCTATTCAGGGTGAGATGGATGTTGTCTCGGATACCCGTGAGGTATATTCCGGAATTTATGTGACAGGAATGGCGGCTACTGCTGCATACGGCGGTCAAAGAATGGGTCCCATTTTCGGCGGGATGTTACTTTCAGGCAAGAGAGTGGCAAATTTAATTCATCAGTCGCTCTCAGGTGCAATATTCTCTACTGCGGGAGCGGAATGATATGTCGGTGGAACTAATCATAATCGACCTCGATGGCACATTGCTGCGGTCTGATTTAACTGTGGGCGAAAGGACTATCGAGGCAATCGATAAAGCACAGAAACGAGGTATAGCAGTATCTTTTGCCACCGGAAGAATGGTGCCTGCATCGGCGAAATATATCGAAATGCTGAATTTGAAATTGCCAATAATCGCGCTCAACGGAGCATTGGTGAAATCTGTCGATGGTGCAAAACCGATGTTCCACAAACCTATCGCGGAAAATATATTCGCGAAAATTCTTCCGGAACTCGCCGAAAGCAAAGCCTCGACAACAATCGTCTTGGGCGATAATTCTTTCGGCTGGAATATCGATGAAAATATCCGCTCGAAACTTTCCTCCTGGATTGTAGGGATAAAGGATATCGAACCGGAGCAATCGCCGGCGAAGCCCACAATAGCGATGGTCGCAGGCGATGAAAAACCTGTGCGGGAAACTTACGAGAAAATTGCCGAACTCGGTATAGATGGTATCCAATTTTTTCTCTTTCCATCGATAAGATATTACCCTATGTGGTATATGGAGATACGGTCGGCTGGTGTCGATAAAGGTGTGGGGGTCGAGGCGTTGCAGGAAAGTCTCGGTATCGCTCCCGAAAATACGCTGGTGATAGGCGACTATATAAACGATTTGCCGATGTTCTATAAAGCGGGTTTTCGTGCGGCTGTATCCAATGCTCATCAGGATATTATAGACATCGCAGATTATGTATCGCCGCTTTCCTGCGACCAGGATGGTGTCGGCGAAATCATAGAGAAA
>CAYRNI010000078.1:5657-10353 GCA_964425665.1 uncultured bacterium | reverse complement strand
AAAATAATCGTGATGATTTCGGCATTAAGTAAATTTACGAAGGTTGCGGATTTCCAATTCTGTCAATCGTCTTATCCGTCCTGTTTTCAGATTTCCCAACTTTATGTTGCCAAATTCAGTCCTGCAAATTTCGAGGACACTATATCCGAGCGAACCGAATATTCTTCTGACCTCACGCCATCTACCCTCGTATATTTCCATCACGACTTCGCTACCCTTTATATTTATTTTCCCCAATTTGACAGGACGACCATCGAGCATAGGACCTTTTTTCAAAAGTGAGATGGCATCCTCGTCGAGAATAGAATTTAACCTAACATAATACACTCTCGGGATATTGCTTCGCAGTATTTTATCGATGAAATCGCCATCGTCGGTGAAAAGCAGAACCCCAGAGGTATTTACATCGAGCCGACCTATGTAAGATAGCGAGTTAAATCGTGACGGTAATATATCGAATACAGTTTTGTTCCCTTTTCGAGAACATATATATCCGACAGGTTTATTCATCACTATATATATATTATTTCTTTTGTGCGGAATTATTTTTTCGCCATCGATAGTTACAGTTTGCCTACCGATTATAACAGTATCTCCCAGCGATGCTTTCACCCCATCGATTTTAACTATTCCACGCTCTATCAGTTTATCCGCCTGCCGACGACTGATTCCCGCATATCGCTGGATATATTTGTTTATGCGGATTTTCATTATATCGCACATTTTAAAAATATGAACAAGAGGTGCACCCCTTGCTCATATCAAGAAATACTAATATACTTATTTCGCCACTACTTCATTTCCTCGTATTCCTTCGTAGCCTCGAATACCATAGCGTGAACCTGATTCTTGAAGAAATTGATATGTTGTGCGGCGCCTGATGGACAAACGGAAGCACAAGCTCCACATCCCTCGCACAACGCCTCATTAACCTCTGCGATGCCTCTATCGGGATTAACCTTAATTGCGCCATACGCACAAGCCTCCTCACAATATCCACAACCTGCGCATATTTCACTGTCGACGGTAGCGATAGTCGGCGAGCGTTCCAATTCGGGCTGACTGAATATGTCCAACACTTTTGCAGCGGCACCCGATGCCTGTGATACAGCGTCCGTTATGTCCTTCGGATATTGAGCCACTCCCGCAATGAATATCCCAGCGGTCATAGATTCGAGCGGTCGCAATTTTAGATGCTGTTCCTTAACCCAGCCGTATTCATCCGTTGGAATACGCAATTTGCGGATTAGTTCCAAACCCTTTTGATTAGGTATCATCGCGGGTGCCAGAACAGCCATATCGACATCGACTTTTATCTGCTGACCTGTCAATGTATTTGTTCCCCAAATTTGAACTTTATCGCCGTTCTGCACTATTTTAGCAGGGCGACCGCGAATAAATCTTATATGTTCATCCTCGAGAGCACGCTGATAAAATTCCTCATACATTTTTCCATTTGTGCGAAGGTCTATATAGAAATCGTAGACATCGCCATCGTGGACAGAATGCTTATACAACATCGCTTGTTTGACGAGATACATACAGCACAGCCGCGAGCAGTATGGCATACCGTGTTCTGGGTCACGCGAGCGAACACAATGAATGAATGCGACAGATTTCGGTGTTTTTCCATCGGATGGTCTTTTGGGAACGCCAGCAGTGGGACCATCGGGAGCGAGAAGACGCTCCATATATAGTGCATCCACGACATCGGGGATTTTTCCACCGCCATATTCGGGGATTTTTTCGAGTGGATAAAGTTCGTATCCTGTGGCGAGAACCACAGCACCGACATCGATTTCCTCCAATTTATCGACCTGTTCAAAATCTATTGCATCTACGGGACAAATTTTTTGGCATACTCCACATTTCCCCGTTTTAAAATGTATGCAATTATCCGCATCGATAACAGGATAGTTCGGCACGGCTTGTGCGAAAGGGATATAAATCGCCGTTCGATTTGCAATCCCGCGTTCGAATTCAGATGGTATTTTTTTCGATGGACATTTCTCTATACAAGCTCCGCAGCCTGTGCATTTTTCTGTATCCACATACGATGCTTTGTGGCGAACTGTAACTTTGAAATTACCTATATAACCATCGATTTTTTCCACCTCTGAATATGCCATAAGATGAATATTAGGATGATTTGCGACATCGTTCATTTTCGGAGTGGCGATACATTGCGGGCAATCGAGAGTCGGAAAAGTTTCCGATAGTTGAAGCATTTTCCCGCCAATAGAAGGTTCCTTTTCTACGAGATAGACCTCGTATCCGCCATCGGCGATATCGAGTGCTGTTTGTATTCCAGCGATTCCACCGCCGATAACCATCGCCTTACGAGTAACAGGGATTTTTATCTGTTCCAATGCGAGGTTGCGTTTGACCTTGGCAACCGTTTCTCTGATAATTGTATATGCCTTTTTTGTAGCCATTTCAGGTTCATCCCAATGAGGCCAGGATGCCTGTTCGCGAATATTCGCGACCTCGTGACGATATTGGTTCAATCCGGCGAGTCGCGCACAATTGTGAAAAGTTTTCTCGTGAAGTGTCGGCGAGCAATGTGCCGTTACGATAGCATCAAATTTATGCTTCTTTGTCTCGGATACGACGAGTTCTTGCCCCGGTGCAGAACAAAGATAATGATGATTTGTAACGAAAACGACATCGGGAATTTCAGCGACTTTCTTCTTTAACTCCTCGATATCGACGCTACCGGCGATATTCCGTCCACAATGACATATAAAAACGCCTATGCGAGCCATTTTGAATACTCCTTTGCTAAAAAATAAATTATTTTGAAATTCTAATATTTAGGTTGTAAAAGTCAAGGATAGATTTTAAATTAAATCCACAATTTTCGTAGAAAAATCTTGCGATAAAATTTTGAACACGAATTTTAAAATCAATTCATTGTAATTTACTTATGGGAAAAAACATCTTAATAACAGGTGGAGCGGGTTTCATCGGTTCGAATTTTGTTCGGATGGTTGTAGGCGAACCCGATATAAACAAAATTGTCATCCTCGACAAACTAACATATGCGGGTAATCTCGACAATTTGGAGGGATTGCTCGAAAACCCGAGAGTCCATTTTATCAAGGGCGATATTGCAAATGCGGAAGATGTTCGCAAGGCGATGACCGATATCGATTGGGTTGTCAACTTTGCTGCGGAATCCCATGTAGACCGCTCGCTGAATGATGCCTCCGAATTTATGCGAACGAACATCGACGGTGTCAGAATTATGCTCGAAATAGCGCGGGAACTCAAACCGGAAAAATTTCTCCACATATCGACGGATGAAGTATATGGACCTGTTCTTTTCGGTTCGACAGACGAAAATTCTCCGCTGAGACCATCCAGTCCGTATTCGGCATCGAAAGCCTCCGCGGATATGCTCTGTAATGCGTATTTCGTCTCGTTCGGTGTGCCTGTGATGATAGCACGCAGCGCGAATAATTATGGACCCTATCAATACCCCGAAAAGTTGATACCGCGCTTTGTGGCTCTCGCACTGAAAAACGAAAAACTCCCCCTTTACGGAGATGGGAAAAATATTCGCGATTGGCTCTATGTCGAGGATAATTGTCGGGCATTGCTTTTGCTTTTGCGTAAAGGCACTCCGGGCGAAATATACAATATCGGTGCGACCGAACTTCACAGAAACATCGAAATAGCAGAAAGGCTGCTAAAAATTCTCGGGAAACCATCGGATTGGATAACACATATCAAAGACCGTCTCGGACACGACCGCAGATATTGTGTCGATTGGAGTAAAATCGAAAAACTCGGCTGGCATCCGCAGGCGAATTTCGATGAAAAATTCGCCGAGACTGTGAATTGGTATAAAGAAAAAATCGCTTGGCTCGAGCGCAAATCGGAAGAAGCAGAAAGATTTTATGGGGAAAATTCTTCTTGAACAGGTGATTAAACCGATTCAATAACTACTCGCCTTCATTACTTTTTCTATTATACATTGCCATCGCTCTATCTAATCCCTGAGTAACTGCTACCACTATCGCATCGACGCTTTTTGCTATCAATCTCGGCAATACCTTATGTTCCTGTGGAGTAAATTCACTCAATACGAAATCTACCGCATCGATATGCTCATCGATAGGACCGATACCGAACCGCAGGCGAGGAATTTTCTGTGTTCCGAGATGATAGATAATCGACGCCAATCCATTGTGCCCACCATCTGAACCCGATTTCCGAATGCGAATAGTTCCGAATGGAATTGCGAAATCGTCTAAAACTACCAAAATCTCCGATGGCAATATATCGAACTTTTCGACCGCATCGAGCAAACCGATACCACTGTTGTTCATATATGTTTTCGAGCGAATAAGGTATATTTGCCTGCCACCGATTTTAATCGGCGAGTAAAAATATTTTCCCTTTCCTGTTCGCCAGACTCCGCGAAATTTCGCACCGAGACTATCTACAATCATCCAGCCGATATTGTGTCGTGTCGCGGAATATTCAGTGCCAGGGTTACCTAATCCTATTATTGCCTTTAATTCATTCATCAGAAAATAATAAAGAAATAACTCGACTTTATGCAAATTCAAATTTTAGCGCGACGAAATTGTTCTCGAAAATGCTTGCGCAAGTTCGACTATGGTATATTTTTGAAATCAAAAACGATTGGAGGGAAAATGTCCGAACTGCGTCACGACCCTGTTCAGAA
>CAYRNI010000078.1:0-5557 GCA_964425665.1 uncultured bacterium | reverse complement strand
GGTTTGGGACTATACGATTTGATGGATGGTGTTGGAGCTCACGAAGTAATAATCGAAACACCTGACCACGGGGCACATCTTGGCGAAATGGAACTCGACGATGTAATAAATGTTGCTAAGGTCTACCGCGACCGGATAAACGATTTATATAAGGACCAGAGACTTCGCTACGCTCTTATTTTTAAGAACTACGGCGAAACAGCAGGGGCTAGTCTTTCGCATCCTCATTCGCAGCTCATCGCCACGCCTATTACCCCGAGAACTGTGGCGACGGAACTGGATTCGGCGAGAGAACATTATCTCTCTAAGGAAAGATGTCTATTCTGCGACATAATACATCAGGAAAAGGCTCTCGGCGAGAGAGTCGTTTTAGAAACCGAGAAATTTTTTGCATTCTGTCCGTTTGCCAGCAGATTCCCGTTTGAAATCTGGCTTCTACCCAAAAAGCATTCGCACGATTATTCCCTTATGGATGATGAGGAAATCGCAGATTTTGCACTTGCATTGAAAACGGTTCTTCACAAGTTGAGGATTTCTTTAGATGACCCGCCCTATAATTTTGTTCTTCATACAGCTCCGAACTATCATGTTCAAAGACCAGGGCGTCCCAATTATTGGTCCACACTTCCTTACGATTGGCACTGGCATATCGAGATAATCCCACGGATGACTAAAATCGCAGGATTCGAATGGGGAACAGGTTTCTATATAAACCCGACTCCGCCGGAATTGGCAGCGGAATTCTTACGCTCTATCGAATAGATTTAAGTTGCAGATTATTCAAGTTCTTTAGGTTTCGCTAACAAATCCCACCTATTTCGGTAAATCGCGTATTTACTCGATTTGTTTCCTCGGGTCTTTATTGTCCGAACATAACTTTCTTTGAGGGTAATCAGGGTCAAATGTTTAATTTCCTCGTATGGAATAATGTGATATATATAGCTTTTATCCACCTCGATGATAAATATGCAAAAATCTGTGGGTTTCGATGGCACAGCAAATCTAAAATATACGCTCGGTGGGTGCGTTCTTGGAATATGATATATAGTTTGAGTTCGTGTTCCCGATATCGTGCATTTATAATCGTTAATAAATACCTCGAGTGCTCCACTTCTCTTTCGTCTGATTTGAACATCGTAGCCCATTTCCTCACAGATTTTTTTCACGAGCATAATGTATTTTACTTTCTTAGCACTTCTGAATTTCTTCTTTGCATTGAGTTTATCGATTAAATTCTGAAGGTCTTCATAGGTCTTGAATTGCTCTTGCAATTTTCTCTGCCGGCGAAGTTTTTGGATTTTCCCATAGCCTTCATTGAAAAACGAACGATATAGTCCAGCGGTATTCTGTCGAGAGTAGCCGAAATGCTTACCTATTTCCTCGAGAGTGGCGAGATTTTCTACCATCTCCATAAACTTTTTAAATCCACCTTTATCCCGATACTTTCTGTCGAAACGTTCGATTTTCTTTTTTCTACTCATTTTCATTTCGATTACCTCACTTTTATATTTTTTTATTTTTCCTCGAAATACAGGCGTTAACAAGATTTTGGAAAAGAGATGCTGTCGTGACAGGACCAACACCTCCCGGGACTGGTGTTATGGCTTTGACCTTTTCCGAAACCGTCGCAAAATGCACATCGCCCAATAACTTTCCGCTTTTATATGTCGTGCCAACATCTATAACTATTGCTTTTCGAGTAACCATATCTGCTGTTAAAAGCCCAGGTCTTCCTGTAGCCATTATAATTATGTCCGCTCTTTTGGTATATTTTGAAATGTCTTTCGTTTTCGAATGGCATAATGAAACCGTAGCATTACCGAATTTCGATTTACTCGCGAGAATTATCGAAATCGGCAAACCAACCGTCATACTTCTTCCTATCACGACAACATTTTTCCCCGCCACAGGTATATTGTAATAATCAAGGATTTCGAGAATTGCTTTCGGTGTCGCGGGAATATATCTCGCCTTGCCAGATATGAGCATACCGAGACTGTCCATCCTTTGGCAATCTATATCGCTAACCGGTGGAATTAGATTCGCAAGTTTTGGAAAATCGATATCTTTTGGGATAGGTTTCTCTATAATAATACCATCGGGATTCCATATCTTTATATAATTTTTGACTTCCCTTTCGATTTCTCTCTGGGAAGAAGAACTTTTCAGCGTTAAAATTCTGAATTCTGCTCCCAATGCACTCGCTTTCCTATCTTTCGCTTTAGCATAAGATATCGCCGCAGGATTTTCGCCTATCAATACAGATAATAATTTAGGGGATTCATCGAGCTTTTGTAATTTTGCCATCAATCCTGCAAATATTTTTTCTGAAACCTTTTTCCCAGAAAGTATCTTCATAACATTTAGAACATTTAGAAAAATTGAGAATTTTTAAATCCTGAAATAATACAATTATTAAATTTTTTGTCAATAGTTTTTTATGATTAGAATCTGCAATTAATTTTGCGTAATTGTTAAAATTGGTATGGTTATTAGTTTTTGGCACTGTTTATGTTGTCGAATGTGCCGAACCATTCAGTCCTTCTCCTAATTATAAGCGAAATCGGTGCTTTGAATACTTATTCCACCATTTTCTGGAAACTTTTTTGGAATGATATTTTTTATTGGACGCCCAGCGTCCATAATCGGATGAAATATACATCTTTAAGTTATAGTCCCTTCGTGAGTATAAGAAATTTCCTCAGGATTCTGCGGCACAACGATTGACCATTCATACTGTTAATGACAATAAAAGTTGTGCGGATAAAACAGGCTAACTCTGTCTAAATGTGTTGTAGATGTGGTATAAGTCCGCCATCATCGAGAATCCCCTGAACCAGCGGTGGAAAAGGCGGAAATGAAAATTCCTTATCGTCGAATTCGATTTTACCGTTATCTCTATCGATTTTGACAACGGAGCCATCGGTTATTTCCCTTGCTGCTTCGGGATTTGCTATCGCGAGCAGACCGAAATTTATCGCATTCCTGAAAAATATCCGCGAGAACGACTCCGCTATAATGGCTCTTATACCTGCATACTTCAAACAAGCGGCAGCTTGTTCTCTCGATGACCCGCAGCCAAAATTCTTTCCAGCGACGATTATATCGCCCTCCCGAACCTTTTTGGAAAATTCAGGGTCGAGGTCCTCCAAAGCATGCGATGCCATCTCTGCCTCGTTCAACTGCTGATATGTATATTTCCCGGGGTAAATGACATCGGTGTTTATATCGTCGCCATACTTGTGAACTTTCCCTTCGATAATCATAATTATCTCCTATAATATGGGTTTTCGTTTTCTTTTCCCTGCCTTGAATTGGCGAAGATATTTCGGTTCGAGAAGTTCGGGTTCTAAGAACCGACCACTGTGCACCTCAAAAATCGCCAATTTCGCGACCATTCCTGCCGATGGCTTCGGTTCACCGGCATATATTAAACTCGTTCCATTGACCTCCGATAGCATTTTATTATAGATAGTTTCGTTGCCGACAAATAGTATCTTATCACGCGATGATAATTCATAAGCTAAATCTGTAAGTCCAAAAACATTCGATTCTATAATCGGCGATGGTTTCCCGACTATATCGTAAAGAGCGGCATAGATTCCACCCGCTCTCGCATCGAGTGCCACTGCCACCGGAATATAATTCGGAGCAAAACGAAATGCGATGGCTCTCAATGTATCTACTGCAACGATTTTTAATCCTTTCGATACCGATAGACCCTGAACGAATGATATTCCAACTCGAAGACCCGTATATGAACCAGGTCCAATGGAAATAGCGATAATTATATCATCGGAAATTTTCATATCATTTTTTTCGAGGATAAAATCCAAAATCTCGGGTAAAATTTCAGAATGCTTTTTCGGAGCGAACAATGTGATTTCGGATACAATTACATCGCCTTTCAGCAGAGCGACGCTCAAATAATCGGTTGCTGTATCTATCGCTAATATTTTTAAATCATCATTCATATTGTTCAAATATAACTAAAAATTTCTGTGGGCAATAAAAATTATCCCGACTCAAATTCCCCACTTTTTCGAGTCCTTATGCTCTGGGTGAGCGATACAGACCGCACATATATTTTTCGCACCGGAAATTTTTAAAATTTTCGCTATCTCCTCGGTTGTTGCTCCGGTGGTAACGACATCATCGACTATTATGATATTTTTACCTGCAATTTTGTCTCGATTAATGATTTTAAATGCTCCCGCCACATTTTTTCTTCTCTGAGATGGTGAGAGTTTTGTTTGCGAACGAGTATCCACTATTCTCGAAACTGCATCTGTAATAACAGGTTTCCCGCATATATTCGATGCTGCTTTCGCTAGTATTTCCGCCTGATTATATCTTCGCTCCTGATGGCGTTTCTTATGCAGCGGCACGGGAATAAAAATATCATACTCGGCGAAATGAGATTCCTTAGTGATAATTTTACCGATTTTCTCGCCAAAAATTCTGCCGACATCGACTATACCATCGTATTTGAACGAATGAATCAAATGTCTGTGCTGTTCGTCGAATTCCGCTATTGGACGAACAAAATCTATTGGGCTACTGTGAGAATGTTTAGCACTACACTTAGACATATCCGCTGAAATCGGAGCTTCACAAACAGGGCAGTATCCGAAATCCATCGCGGAAAGTGATTTTTCACATTCATCACAAATCACCCTATCGCTCGGATTTCCACATAGGAGGCAAGCGGGCGGAAAGAAGAAATCGAGTAAATTCCGCCAGAAATTCCCAACTAATTTAAAAATTCCAGATGACACTTTTATTGTTGAAAACGCTCGACAATCTCGTCGGGAATATCGACATTAGAATAGACTTTCTGCACATCGTCGTTGTCCTCGAGAGCATAGAGCAGTTTCAAAAGTTTTTCGGCATCCTTGCCCTCGAGATGAACAGTGCTTTGTGGAATAGCGGTTACTTCGGCAGAATTCACATTAAATCCTTTTGCTATTAGTTTATCACGAACATCGAAAACATTACTCGGCTCGGTGTAAATTTCGAAAAAATCGTCCTCTTCTTTGAAATCGTTAGCACCAGCTTCGAGAGCAGCTTCCATAAGTTTTTCCTCTTCTGTTCCCTGTTTAGGAACGGTTAACATTCCGACCTTGTGAAACATCCACGATACACATCCTGCCTCACCGAGATTTCCTCCCAATCTTGCAAATGTATGACGAATCTCGGCAACAGTTCTTTTCTTGTTGTCGGTTAGAACCTCGAGCATAATAGCCACTCCGCCCTGTCCATATCCCTCGTAGGTAACTTCTTCGTAGGAAACGCCTTCGAGTTCGCCTGTGCCTTTCTTTATTGCTCGTTCTATATTCTCTGCTGGCATATTAGCAGCTTTCGCAGCGGCAACAGCGGTTCGCAATCTCGCGTTGCCGTTAATATCGCCTCCGCCCTGACGAGCCGCAACCGTGATTTCCCGTATCAACTTAGTGAATAATTTCCCTCGTTTAGCATCTGTAATTGCCTTCTTGTGCTTTATCGATGCCCATTTCGAATGTCCACTCATATAAACCTCCTAAAATATTACTTTTTT
>CAYRNI010000077.1:0-10393 GCA_964425665.1 uncultured bacterium | reverse complement strand
TGGTGCGCCAAATCCCTACGAATATTGCGATATACGATGTAAATGGGAATGTTGTGGGGTCAAGGCATGCCTTGACCGATATTTCGGCGGATGTAAAAACGGGCGACGCACGCGTCGCCCCTACAAACCGCAAATTCATCTGGACACCCGATAAATCGATTCCATCGGGAATATATTTTGTGCGGGCGACAATGAATGACGGGCAGATGATAACTAAAAGAATTGTGTATTTGAAATGAAATCAGTTAGATTGTGCGAACGCTCGCTTAAAACCATCTATCATCGCTTCGGTGAAATTCTCATATTCGGGTATTTCGCCGAGAATCGATTCGATATAAGTGCTGTGATTTGTTAATTCCTCACGAACGGTTTCGCTGTATTCGGTCAAAAAATCTGCCAATTGCAGATATTGTGGTCCAGCGATAATCGAGCCCTGCTGTAGAACTGCTCGGTGTTTTCTTCGTTGAGCGCTTCCCACGAGTTTTTTGCCGTCGACTACGAGTTCGTATCGCGATGTGGATGAAAAGCACGATGGATTTTTTCCCGATATTTTCGCCGAACCCCTCGAAAGCTTCGCCGGAACACCGATATTACGCAATCCGAGTGCCAGTGCGCGGCTTATTTCGTTATATGTTTCGAGAACAGATAGAGATGCTAATGGATGCTCTGGCGGAAGCGTTACAGAATAAGTAAATTCCGTATGATGGTAAATCGCTTTGCCACCAGTCGGTCGGCGAACAACATCGATATTGTTTTTGTTGCATTTTTGCAAATCTATTTGTGCGAGTGGCTGCATAAATCCGACGGAAATTGCCGGTGGTTTCCACATAAAAAATCGCAGGACAGGTTTTGCATCGTCATCTGAATATACCCATTCGAGCAGTTTCTTATCCCTGAGCATATTTTCATCGCCGTCGAGTGCAGGGTCGATGAGAACGAGCCATTCATCGCTGCCGATTTTTTCGACTCGAGCGGAATTTAAAAATTCGGGATTCATTTACTCTGAGTTTTCTGCGATTTCTCTTTCGATTTTTTCTGTGTCGTATCTCGATGTTGCTTTTTGTCCATATCGTTTAGTTTTTTAACGATTTGTTGCCATAAATCGTTCCATTTCTCTGGTTCTTTATCCATTTTTTCGCGAAACTTATCGAAACTTTCCCGCGAGACATCGAAGGAATTGAAAATACTATCCTGAACCTGAACCAATTTCGTGCTGTCATCTAAATATTGCTCCGCAGCGACTGAAAGTTGGACATATAAGTTCACGAACAAGTCGGGGGTTATTTCTTTTGGTTTATTGCCCTTAGCAAAAATCGTCCCGATGATTAGAATCATCGTTGCGATTGTAAAAATCCCTCTTTTCATAATTGCCTCCTCGAATGCAATTTTCAAAAAAAATTATTTGAAAATCCTCATTCCGCAAGTTTTTATTTAAGAATAGAATAAATTTCAAAATTATCTAAAAATATTTTTTATCATAGAATATAGGTAGGGAATTCAAAAGATGTCATTAAAAAATCCGAATGAGTTTTGCAAAATGGGAATGCAGCAAAGGACTTATGGTTTTTTTCTTCAATGAAAATTTGGCGAACACTTTAATCGCTTGTGCTGTATTATAAAATAAGTTAGATTAAATTGCAGAAAATATTGCTAACAAATAATACAGGAGGTCGAATGCACGAGCGAAATTTTTACAACGATTTATTGAGGCGATTTGAAAATGCGAAGATAATGGGTGTTTTGAATATTACTCCCGATTCTTTCTCCGATGGGGGAATAAATTACGACTTTCCCGATGCGGTAAATTCTGCGAGAGAAATGGTTAATTATAATGTTGATATTTTAGATGTCGGCGGTGAGTCGACTCGCCCTGGTGCGAGACCTGTTCCAATAGAGGAGGAGCTACGCAGGGTAATTCCATTGATAAATATTCTTGCCAAAAAGTTTCCGCGGGCAGAGATTTCTGTGGACACATATAAATCGGAGGTCGCTCGACAGGCGTTGATTTCTGGTGCAAAATTAGTCAACGATATTTCAGGGGGAACATTTTCGCCAGATATGTTCGACACGGTGGCGAGATACAATGCGAAAATCGTGATTATGCACATCAAAGGCACGCCGCGGACTATGCAGAAAAATCCTGAATACGACGATGTTGTCGCAGAAATTGGACAATTTTTGGGAAGGCAAGCGGAAAAAGCGATAAGCGCAGGCATTCCCACGGAAAACATCATAATAGACCCTGGCATAGGATTCGGCAAAAGATACGAGCATAATATCACCATACTAAACAATCTCGATAAGTTCAAAGCATTAGGATATAAGGTTCTCATCGGGACATCGCGCAAGAGTTTCATCGGATATTACACAGGGGAGGAAAGCCCTGCCCGAAGGGACCCCGCTTCGTATATCACATTTCTATGGTCTATCGCGATGGGAGCAGATATAATACGAGTTCACGATGTCGTAGGCACCGTTCAGACATTGCGAATGGCAAAAGCACTTCTTGCCGACAAGATAAAATAAATTCAAAAATGTCGATATATTCTCGACTCGCCGAATTTATGGTATATGCGGTCTAAAATACAGCACGAGAATTAATTGATGTCTATCGCCATAAGTAATAGACCTTGTCGGAGCGATAAGTTGTATCCATAATCTCTCGCTTTCGGATGGTGGAACATTATAACCCAATGGACCGAAATTGACATTGCTCGCCCAGGTCAATGTGCTTTTTACTCCATCCCAAATCGGCAGAAATGTCGGCACAGTAGAGCCGAGGTCCTCGAATCTGCCTCGCATAACGAAAGTATTATAATCCGGAAGATAGGCAGGAAACCAATCCGATGATGGGTCATAGACCAAAAGCCCATAATCTAATGGGAAATTACCGCAGTTTTCGATGACAGGTGCAGAATCGAGTTCGGTAGTTTTCGTCTCCGAAACACTCAAAGTGTCGAAATTAACAGTATCATTATTTATGCAAACGGCGAGATTTACCAGCATTATATCGTAATATGCCGTGAACGAGTTAGGTTCTGTGCAAGTTACAGTGTGGGCTCGTTCCCCGCCATCTAACCAATGATTGAATATGTATGCGGTGTCAGTGCTAGTAACGAAATCAATCGGGCTAACCTCTATCGTGTCCGGCTCGCCGTATGATACCCATCCAACAGTTATACTCGTCCAACTCGTGATGCTGTCCGCTATCCGAATCCAGCCGTAATGGTCATCCGATGGCAATTTCATAACACGAATTTTAACTTTACCATCATAGTTCGCTATATGTTGAATAGGATTATTTAATGTATCGAATCTTATAGGATTTGTGAGCCCATCATCCCAATCGACGAAACTGAATTTTACATATCCATCGCTGGAAACATCAAAACCGCTAACTTGTCCGCGAATGAGTTCACCAGGGCTGAACCAATCCTCAGCCACACTCGAACTCTCACCGTCGAAAAAGTGCGTTCCGATAGTTATGTTGCCCAGTGTATCGTCAATAGGATTCTTTATTATTCGATATACATACTGATATTCATAATTCGCTGTAAAAGTAGTATCGCCTGTAATCGGTCCGACAGTTCTATCGGCAATCGGCGAATCGTTCCAACCTGTGAAACTATACCGGACCGTATCGCCGGACATATCGAACTCGGTAGCAGCAATTTGATGGACCGAACCGAGCGCCCAATAAAATGTCAACGAATCTACTCCCATAATCGTATCGCCATCTATAATAAATCCGCCCCAGTTCTCTCTCGGATTTTTCAACAGTGTAACAACGATTCCCTGTCCATATATCGCCACAGCAGATTCTGGTTCGCTGACAGTAAAACTTGTCGAATAGTGCATAGAATCGCCCGAATGACCTGTCCAATGGTCGAATACGAATAGAGTCCCAGCCCAAAATACTGTCGAGTCCGTGTATAGATTATATGTTGAACCTTCATCGAACCACCCCGAACTGGATTGTGCAGGTGTTCCCCCACCGCAACCTGTATATCCGACTCCAATTCTGTATCGGGTCAAGAATTGCCAATTCAAATCTGTATTCGTTCCGATTGTAAAATATATGTGATTAGAGTCGCCTGATGAAGGTATCGAACCCGAACCTGACCAGCCTGTGCAAATATGTTGTGTTCCAGGTTCAAAAACCGTATCGTCGACAGTTGCATCGATTACTGTTCCAACTGGATAATAGTGCGTTCCTTCAGGTGGAGTAGGACTGCCGAATGGAGATGTGACATTCAGTATAACAGATTCGGACAATAGACACCATTGCCAGATAACCGATGAGTGCTCGCTTATCGTGAAACCGAAGGAATCTAATGGACTGCTTGACGGAGCAGAACCAGTTCCAATAAATCCTGTGCAGACCATAATATCATCAGGTGAAGTTACTCTGCCAGTAACATAAGAGCCATCCTCGAACCAGTGAATTCCATTAGGTGGCTCTGGGCTATCGAATTCACTGTATATCTCGAGACTCCAACGAACTGTTCCGTCCCAAATCCAGGTTAGAATTGTGTTTTCGTGGATTACAAAAGATGTTAGATTCGATGAACCAGATGGCAAAGCTGAACCTGATGCGAGCCAACCCGTGCAGTGATGCCACACGCTATCGACATAGACGGATTCCTCGACTGTGGCGGTGATTATCGTGCCGTCGGGATACACAGACATTCCCGATGGTGTCGGCGAGCCGAATGGCGAATACACCCAAAGCGTGCATACAGCACCCGTCCAGTATTGCCAGTTCCAAGTGATTTCTGATGGCTCGTCGATTGTGAATGTAACCGATGTTCCGGAACCGCTATCGGGAACAGAACCACTTCCATTCCAACCAGTGCAGAAATACCAGCCATCTGGCGATGTAACCGAGGCAGTGATTTCGGCGCCATCGGAATAATAGCTTGTGCCTTCGGGAGGATTCGGCGAGTCGTATCCGCCAGGATTGTTCACAGTGAAAGGATAGGTTATCGGTCCGCTCCACTGCCATACAATCCAGGAATCCTCGTCGATTGTGAATGTAACCGATGATGTGTAGCCTGTATCGGCAACCGAGCCTCCACCGAGCCAGCCGACGCAATATCTCCATTCGCCACCGGCAAAAACCGAATCCTCGACATAGCAGGTGATTTCTGTCCCAATCGGGAAGTAACTAACTCCCGATGGCACAGGGCTACCATAGGCAGAAAACACCATAAGCATAACAATATCGCTCGTATCGGTTTCGACCACCCAGTTCCAGGTTATAGACGATGGCTCGTCGAGTGTGAATGTCGCGCTGTCGCCGTAGCCATCGGCGAGTGAGCCCGTTCCTGTCCAGCCGATAACATAGGCGGTATCATCCGGTGATGTCACATATGCGGTTATGAAACTTCCAGCGGAAAACCAATGTGTGCCGACAGGTGGCTCGGGCGAATCGTATCCCGATGGATTAGCGACCGTAAATGTATATTCCGTCTCGTAGTTCCACCAGATTTCTGAATTCTCCCATATAGTGAAAGAAACAGAGCAACTATCCCCCGAAACGGGCGTAGAACCCGCGCCTGTCCATCCCTGACATATGTATCGTGTGTCCGAACCAGAATATGTCGTGCAGGGAACAGAATAATTCACGGCACTTCCTTGGTCGAAAAATAGTGTTTCATCGCCAGCGACTGCATTGTGCACGATAAAAGTTAATTGCTCCGTCCATAGCCAATTTACCGATGCCGAATCTGTTACCGTGTATGAAAACGATGTCCCGCCACCGCTGGCGAGAGCACCAGTCCCGATATATCCGATACAAGTCATATGGGAAATAGTATCTGGTGATGTCACCGAGCCACTTTGCACAGAATCCTCATCGAACCAATGTTCTCCCACAGGGGGAATAGGGTCATCGTAATCGCTTATGACCGAAAAGTGATATTGATGAAGCCATTGTGCTTGTTCCACCGCCCCGCCGGTGACAGTGAATGTAGCGGGGTTATCGCTACCAGAATACTGCGAACCTGTCCAATTGTAGAAATAGTATCGCTCTCTGCCATCGGCATCGGCAATCGAATCTATCTGGATTGTAGCGGTCGAGCCATCCTGATACCAATTCTCGCCGCTCGGCGTGCCGTGTCCGTTAGCATCCACAGTTATATAATAATCGGTGACGAAATCTGCTGTGAATGTCGTTCCAGCATTGACGATAACATTTCGCAGGACTACCGTCGGTCCATCTTCCCAGCCGATGAACCTATATCTGCCATCGCTGGCGAACATAGCGAGTGAATCCACCAAAATTTCGTGAGAACTTCCCAGCGATACGAAAAGAGTGCAAGGCGAATTATACCAACTGCCATCGACTCGAACGGAATCGGGTCCCGCATTTGTCTGCACGATGAACTGTGCTCCAGCGAGCGTATACTCTGCATTTGCCGTATATGGTGCATCCATAGTAATATTCGTCGAATAGGCGTTCGTGTCCGCGACTGGCGCACCTGTCCACTGTGTAAAATCGTATCTTACACCGCCATCCCAGACATACTGGTCGGTGGAAATCGGCGCGACAACTCCTTCATTGAACCAGCCAGCACCGGTCATAGTCGGTGCTATCGGTGTGCCAGAGTATGTCAGTGTCAATCTGTGTTGAGTCGTCCAGTTCGCGATGACCGTATGAGCTGCATCCATAGTCATCGCAGTCGATTGAGATGAGTTCACACCGGTAGCATCGCCTGTCCAAGTATTGAAAACATATCTCGTTTCGCCATCGTATATAATGCTGTCGTTGACACATCCGTATGCGGTCGAGCCGTCGTCATACCAGTTTTCGCTTCCCACACAGGGCGATGAATGCCCGTTTTCATCGACTTCGAGCCACCACTGTTCGCGGTAATCCGCGACAATCGAATCTGAACCTGAAATCGTTCCCGCGGGTGGAACAGAGCAGAACCATCGATGAGTCGAGGAACTGCCAGACGAGTTGAATCCATAACTGTATGGATGTGTCGAGCCAATTGCAGCCCAGAAAGCATAACAATTTCCATCCCAAGTGCTGTGCGGAGAGCCATCGACAGTTACAATCGCATAGTTCGATGAGGATAGGGGAGAGCCAACAACAGTTTGTGCGCAAAATGCCACGCGGTATTCGCTGTTCCAGTTTGCGATGGCGGTTCTTGCTGCGGTCATCGTAATCGAATTCGATGCGGAGCTATTCGTTCCCGAGGCATCGCCACTCCAATGGTCGAACACATATCTTGTTCCACCTACACCTGTTACAATGGAATCGTTCAGGCACGCCTGAACAGATGTGCCGTGATTATACCAGCCCTCTCGTCCAGCACAGGGCGATGAATGTCCGTTTTCGTCTATATCGAACCACCATTGTTCTGCGTAATATGCGCGGATTGTATCACCTGCTGAAATCATTCCAGATGGTGGCGACGAGCAGAACCATCGATGCGTCGAGCCACTTCCGGACGATGTCGAAGAAAAGGAATAATTATGCGAACTTCCGCTCGCAACCCAGATGTCGTAGGGATGTCCATCCCATACACTATGCGGACTACCATCGAGTGTCAGTGTAGCGTAATTGCTCGAAGACATATCCGTTCCAGATGTCGTAGTGTATGCCTCGAAAACGAGATGGTATTCGCCGTTGAAGTTCGCTGTTACTGTCCAGTCGCTTGATGGCGATGTTATCGTGTGAGTTTGTCCACCGCCATCCGACCAACTATACCAACTGTATCTGTTCATTCCGGAAAATTGCGGAGAATTTACAGAAATCGTGTGATTTGTTCCCGGCAGCCAGTAGAAAGTTACCGGTGCAGTGTAGTTTGTGCCATCGACGGTAACTTGAAGCCCAGCGGGATTTGTAGAAACAGTAGTTGCGGGCAAATATCCAGAATAATATGTTCCCCAGCAATATCCGCTTCGCTGTATCGAAGCATTGTTCAAGTATGATGAGCCGTGATATATCTTGATTCTGCCTCCGCCTCCGGAGTATCCCGAGCCACCATTTGCTCCGCTTCCCTGATAATCTCCGTCATGGGCACCACCGGAACCGCCGCTGCCACCCGAACCACCATTTGCACGGATATTTCCAGAAATTGACATACTTTCGCCCATTAAAAGGACACCGCCGCCGGAGCCTCCACCGCCTCCACCACCTCCACCGCCAGGACCATAATACCAACCATCCTGAAGCCAACCATCATCTTCGTATCCGTCTGAGCCATTTCCTCCATTACCACCATTTTCGCCATTCGCGGTAAGCGTTCCCGATGAGTATAGATATAACGCTTTAAGTTCAATTGCTCCACCACCCCATCCACCTTTTCCACCAGGAGTTGGATATTGGTAGTATCCGCCGCCGCCTCCACCGCCGCCACCACCTGCACCAGAACCAGGTTGCACAGAAAAACCCGATGATGAACCATAAGCGGTTCCACCAGCACCATAAGAACCACCAGAACCACCTGCTGCATACGCATCGCAGCCGTTTGATTCTGACCATCCACCTGCACCACCACTGCCTCCACGGCCGGCGCTGGAGCATCCATAGGCTCCACCGCCGCCACCGCCGCCGCCACCACCGCCACCCCAGACATAATCGGTATACCAACCCCAGCCCATAAACTCATCGCAATCGTCGTATTCACCACTGCCGCCTTGAACACCACTATTTCCAGCACCGCTTCCACCACCTGCATACCCACCGTATCCGCCCTCCGAAGTTGACCAATCTCCACTATTTCCACCGCCACCGCCTGGGTATCCAGAGCCATTGGCATCTATTGTGCCATAGACAAGAATAGTATCGGCGGATATTGAAACCTTTCCGCTATTTGTAAAAGAACTATTGTGCGCTTTCACGATGAGATTTGCACCCGATGCAACAGTAAATTTATTTACATTATAGAATTCACCGAGGATTGTTTTCGTCCCCGATATATATATATTCGCTCCGCCCATATCTTGCGAACCGCCGGATGCCGCATAGCCATCGGTTTCACCGTATAGGTTCACATAGTCAATAGCCATATCGAAACCGTCATTGCCGTAATAGTTGAAAATAAATGAAACTTGAGAGTGTCTATTGAGCAATGATGTCATATTGATATCCTTGTAAGAGCAGGAGGCATTTTCATCATAGTAGGTATATAGATAATAGTTTCCGCCATCGACAGAGTAGTATAGATAAAGCCAGTTATAATAACCGTTTCCATAATCAGTTTGGGTCATAGTGAGATAGAAACGGAGATGTATATTGTAGCAGGTGGATGTATTTATATTCGGAGTGAACAGATACTCATCCTGCCAATCTGAATTTTGCCATTGGATTTCTGCATCGTAAGAACCCGAGCAGGAATAGGAACTTCCCCTGTGCCAAGTATATGAACCGGAATGAGGTCCAGTTACCGACCACCCCGATGGTGGAAATGTGCTTCCTTCAAATGATTCCGACCAGAAAGTAGATGCCATAGTTTCATCTGTTTCGGTGGATGAAGAGGCACGAGCGAGTCCTGTCAATGAAAGCGGTTCACCCGGTTCGATATCGATAAGTGTAGTATCTCTATCGACTACAATGTGCAATGGCGGTCTCATCTCGACAGGCATTTCTTCCCATTTTTTAGGAATCGTATAACCCAATGGTGCAGAACCGATATTATTGTCCCTGGCAATTACATTCCTTCTTTTGAGAATATCTGATTTTATCGAATTTTTGGAAACTGTCGGTTTAACGGGCTTTCTCCCATCCTGTCTTTTCGGTCGAGCAAGAACCTTTTTTGCAAAAACATCTCTCGGGAGTTCACCAGATTTAACCAGTTTCCTTATGTCACCAACTTTCGGAAACTCTTTCTCCAATTGCTCGTCCGGCAAAGAGTTCAATGAATCTAAAATTTCTAAAAGGCGGTAATGTCGGTTGTATGCATCCTTTTCGGGAAGGACTTTATCAGCCAATATCTGGTCATTTATGTGAAATTCCATCGATGAAACGATGTGAATTGCCTGCCGCATAGATTTTAAACGAACCGCGTAATTGGGCGATTTGCGGACATCGTTCATTAGATTTTCGAGCATAGAACTGCGAACATCGAGTAAATTATCCAAATTTTTGCTTTTCCCGTAAAGTAAAGAATAGTCTTGTGCTAAAAACTCAGATAATGTATTGCAAAAACTCAGGGCAATTGTAAAAATTAGAAAAACAATTAAAATGAATTTCCGCATATTCCCCTCCTAAAATACTTATTATTAATAATATAAAAAAATTAAACTTATTTCAATAAAAAATTTAAATATAGTTTGATTTTTTACCAGTCCCGGTTACTCAGGAGTGTTTTTTAGGGTTAGATTTAATTTGCAAAAACCAAAACCCAAAGGAAAACACCGATGATAAAATACTATCCCA
>CAYRNI010000076.1:0-10560 GCA_964425665.1 uncultured bacterium | reverse complement strand
ACATATTTCGCAATTTTTTTATCCTTTATTTCCACATAGATTTGTTGACGCAGTTTTTCGATTAAGCGATTTAACTTATCAGAGAACTTCTTTCTACGCGCCAACTGCCTGATGAAATCTGCATGTTTTTCGAGTGTCATCGATTCTGCTGGAATTATGCTATCTATTCTGAAAACAGCCCACTGCCCGTTTTGCTGAAGGGGCGGAATCACTGTCCCCGCCCCGAGCGAATCTACTATTGTAATTAATGCCTGCGGAAGTCCTGTTATAGGAAATATTCCGAGCTTTCCTTTGTGTGCGAGAAGACTGCTATCCTTTGTGTGATGTTCGAGAAGCGTTTTGAAATCACCACCACTTTTAAGTGAATCGTAGACAGCATCGGCTACAATCCTTGCGAAATCGTCCAGACTTGGAAACTCTATGAATATATGCGCAAGTTTTACTTTTTCACCATTTCTCGAAATAAGTTTCAATATATGATAACCTTTTTCTCCTTCGATAGGTTCAGAATATTGCCCTTTTTTTAATTCACTAACAGCGGACCTAAAATTCTGTGGTAAATCACTAAGCTCAAACTCACCGAGATATCCCCTATTCTCGGCGGTGATTTTATCCTGCGAGAAATTCTGGACCGCTTGTTCGAATTTCATTTTTTCCATCAACATATCGTAGACGCTATCTGCCTTCTCGCGAGTTCGTTCTCTAACGATGGAATCCGATGGAGGTGATATTAATATCGCACTCAATTCGACCTGCTCGGGATATTCACCGAGACTATCCTTGTATTCATCGTAAAACTTTTTCAACTCCTCGTCGGAAACCTCGCTCTCGGTTATATGCCTCTGGATATACATCTGTTTTAGTATCCCGATTTTAACCTGATTTTTTACCTTTTTCTTAAACGATGCAAGCGACATACCCTCCTGTGCGAGAGTTTCTTCGAGTGCTTCTTCAGTGCCGAACTTGACAACAAACGAATCCCATCGGGCGGAAAATTCCTGTTTGAGCATATCCTCATCGACCTCTATACTCTCGGCAAGTGCCGCTTGATATACCAATTCCTCGTTTATAAGTTCTGAAAGTATCTGCCCGTAAAGTTTGTAAATATCTGTGGAATCCTCAGGTATTTGCACTCCCGAGGTCAAAAGTATTTGGTCGAGTTCGCTGGAAAGTATCGGTTTATTCCCGACAACAGCGACAATCCTGACATCCACAGAACCATCATCCTTGAAGGATAATCCAAATCCCCAAATCGAGGTGGATATAGACACAATTAGCATTATAATCGAAATATTCTTCATTTTATCCTCGCAGATAATTATTTCAAATTTTTCTCGTAGTGATATTCGAGAGTAACTCTTCGGTTGATACTTCTACCGTATGGCGAACTGTTATCGCCCAAAAGTTTTCCTCGAAGCGTATAAGGTTTTTCTGAAGCATATCCTCTATATGAAAGCGAGCAATTATGTTCCGAAAGCCAGCCATCGAGTTTATCCACAGGAATTTTGGCGAAATATGCGATAAATCGTCGCATTATCGAATATTCGCGTTCCGCTCGCTGAGCGGAAAGTTCTTTGTTCCTTCGCTCGGAACCGATATCGTCAGTATGCCCTTGAATTTCTGCCGACTGCGAATAACCAGAATCTGCTCTCGCCACAAACTTTTCCGCAAAATTGAAAAGTCTTCGTTCGAGATATTTCGACAACGGCTCGCTTTCATCGAATACGAACTCGACTAAAAGCATATTTTCGATTGCCTCGACCTTCTGACGAGGGACAACTCGAATTTTTTCTGCGGAGAAATATTGCTTATCTCCCTCGGGGGTTTCGAGTTCGATGTGCAAACGATAACTATTGTTCGGTGCTAAAAACCTCCCCTTGCCGACTGTCCAATCCCAGATGATAGAATCTGGTGGCACACCAGAGCCACTGTCTATCGTATGAATGAGGGTATTATCCTCGCTTTCGACGACCACTTTCCACCGATGGACATTATCAAAACCTCGCCGCCGGATTTTTATAACATTTCGGGCAGGTTCGGGGTCTTTCCACTGCTCTGAAACGGGGTATCTTTCTCGAGGACGAACCACTATACCATCGGGGTCGATTTCATATAATATTTTCTTATCCGCACCGATTTTTTCCTCTACTACTACTTTATTGTGCAAATAGGGATTTTTTGATAGGATAATTTTTCGCACGGAATCGGCTCGCGCTAAACCCGCACCTTCACTTTCAGATTTCAAACGCTCTCCGACTATTACCAAAAGAAAGTCGTCATTTCTCTTCAGCAATTTAATAGCATCTTGCTCCGGGAAATCGACTGCACCGCTTTTGGTGGAAACAGAAAACTCCACCCTCCGATTTTCGTCGCTGACTCTGCTATCGTTTTTTACATATCTGTTCGTCAGACGAGGTCTTTGAACATCGTAATTTGCAGCGATAAATATCCTATTCCCAAGTTTCGGATTGCGGGCGAGCAATTGATTTTTCACAGCCTCCGCGCGAGCATCCGCAATAAAACCAGGTTCTTTATTCCCATCCGATTTGTCATAATATCCGTAGACAGTTACAACGGCATCAGGATTCTTAGCGAGTCTATCTGCGAGAATATCGAGAAATTGGCTACCTTTTTTATCGAGCAGCGCAGAACCCGCAGGGAAAAATACCACAGGAACAACAGGTTCCTCCTCCACCTTCACTATCAGTTGAGTCGCCGAAAGAGTGGATATTTTAGGCTCGATTACAATTGTATCCGATGCAGAAATACTAATCTCTTTTGTGATGACATTATTATCCTCATCTTTCTCGTCTATATGTCCCGAAACATCCGGGATATTTTTGCCATTGTCGTCCGCTGCGACACGGACAATATATTTACCCTCCTTTTTAGGTCGCCAGTTCCACTCGATTTCTGTAGACTGACCAGAAGCGAGCGAATCGATATATTTGGTGGGATAAATAGTTTTCCAATTTTTTCCATCGTTCACAGCGAGAGCACAAGGAATCGACAATAGTTTTATAGGACCATCATTGATAATTGTAGCGGAAATTTTCAAAGGCTTTTTCGCCTTATACTCGCCAGAAATTTTCAAATTCTGGATTTTAACATCGCCCTTGCGGACACGCACCTGCTTGCCGTAGAATGTAATACCGAAATAGTGCTGCGTCTGTCCCGCCGACCTCAGCGAACTTTGAAGTGGCAAACCGAAGGCATAATCGAAGTCGAGACCGCCGAACACAGAATTTAAATGCCAGCCCAATCCGATATTCGCCACATCGGAGGATATACCACCTCGCCAGAATAATGTCCTGGATTTCAATCCGCCGTAGAACCCGAGTATATATTCTGGATTAGATTTATCTCCCACCGTGAAAGAGCGATATGTAATAGCGACCTCGGGAATAAAATAATTCGTTAATCTATACGAAATCCCTGCATTCATTCTTCTCGGCAGATTCGCTGCGGGAGCATTCTCTTCGATTGCGAGGTCGGGTTCGTTTACATCGATTGCGGAAAAACCAGTAGAAAATTTGTCCGTTATCTGCCACAGCAACCCGAAATCGAACGAAACCGCCGAGGGATTTCCTCTATTATGAAGCGGGTCATCGGGTGGAAGGTCGTAACTTCTCTGTAGCCAATCTATTCCAACACCGAGAGATAATGTCCCTGCCAGCGCTATTCGATAAGCGAAATCTCCCCCTACTCTGAGCATTTTATATGCCGATATATCCTCGAAATTCCCGATTGCTGCCAATCCTGCACTCCAACCCAATGGTCTAGTATATGCAAAATAGCCCGACTTCGCAGAATTTTCGATGCCTGCGAACGGAATTCCATATCCAATAGAGAGAACACCACCGCCGAAAGATGAAGCAAAAGCAGGATTGTAAAATATACTGCCTGCATCTAATGGAATCGAAAATCCGCAATCTGCTAAGCCCGTATTTTTAGCATTCCATTGAAATTCACCAGCAAAAACAATCGCTCCAACAAGTAGAATAGTTATTATAATAGTTCTTTTCATCAAGACTCCGCTTATTTTCTGAAAATCAAGTTAAAAATTATTGTCAAAATTATCGATATCAAAATAGCAGATGCAATCGGAAAATAAAATACAAAATTTTTCTTTCTAATCATAATATCGCCGGGCAAAACAGGGAGCGAATGTCTCGAAAAAAACATAATCGCTGCACCTAAAAATATGAGAACAATTCCGAAAACAATCAATGTTTTTCCGAAATCGCTCATAATAATGCCCTCACCTTATAGAAATCATACAATCTTACCTGACTAACACAATAATTCCTTTCCCGACTATTTTATTATTCTCCTTAGCAATAAAAATATACGGACCCGCCGGGCAAGGATTGTTATTATTATCCGTGCCATCCCATATAATTCTGATGTCCGATGATTCGAGTTCTTTCGTCAAAGATAAATTTTGAGCGAAAATTTCCACCTTGTTATTTTCCCTCAGCGGAAATGTGAAAACGGTCGAGTCGTAAAAGCCATCACCGTTGGGTGTGATAACCAGAGGCTCGGCGGAAAATCCCAGCGGACACAATTTCCCGATACCGAAAAGATATATCGTATCTGTGTTCTCCCCGAGATTTACGATTATTTCGCCGAAATAATTTTGTTCATAGAGCGGTGCGAATTCCACATCGAACCACATCGTATCCCTCGATTGTATCTCCGCCGTATTTTGCCCGATGGTAAAAACAGAATCGCCGATTTGCTCGAAATTCACATCCACATCGATTCCTGTTGGATTCGATACACCGAA
Organism: uncultured bacterium; assembly: GCA_964425665.1. Taxonomy (GTDB): domain Bacteria; phylum UBP14; class UBA6098; order B30-G16; family B30-G16; genus JAGGZE01. Next base: position 5,771 of record CAYRNI010000076.1, on the reverse strand, counting down.
TTGCAATAATTTCGTGCTATCCATAAGACAAACTTCGCCGAAATCGAGTGTATCGTTTATAATCGAGACATAAGGCTTTTGACAGGTTATAAACACTGTATCCCCATAACCCGTTTCTTCATCACTGCCAGAGCCGAAATCGTTGTCCGAATCCGTGGCACAAACTACTAACCATAATGTATCCGATAACATCCAAATGGCGGTATCTGGCTGATATGTCTGCGCGGATATTTCACTCAACAGGAGAGTTTCAGCAACAGAGAAATCGTTATTCTCGCTTATAATTAAAAATGCCGAATCCACACCAGATTGGTCATCGGAAATTGTCCACTGCGGCAGAACAGAACCACCACACCAAGGCAAATCGTATTCGGGAGATGAAATAGTCGGTGGAATTGTATCATCGTCTGCGACAAAAATTGTTATAGATTCTAATTCGGCAAAAAATATCGGGCAGCCGAAATCTCCCGATATCGTATCGAAAACACCGCCGAAAATTATCGTGGAGGAATCTCGCTCGGGTAGTTCATAACCGAGCCCATCGAGGTCGATAGTGAAAATACCATCTGAAAAACCGAAATCGCCACTATTATAGAAAAATGTATCGGTGTAAAAAGTGTCAGCCTCCACAATAAAATATGCACTATCCGGAATTATACCATTCTCATCCGATGCTGAAACGATTACCGCGGGGGTCTGTGTGAAAATCGTTTCGCCATCGGCAGGCGAGACGAATGAAACATTTGGCGGTGTCCTGTCGAAAACGAAGATTACACTATCGGCAGAGCCATTGCCGAGACTATCCTCGACAGTAATTTCGACCCGGACAGTTCCATCTATATCGGGAGCATAAACGAACCCGGTAATGCTCAATGTGGTATCGTCCGTAAAATTTTCTGCGTAGTTAAAATCGCCATTACTCGATATGTCGGAAATCAAAACGCTGTCGATATCGGTTGCTGTAAATGAAAATTCCATCGAGTCGCAGGAGGAAACCACGATACTGTCGGGAATAATATGAAGTGTCGGCGGTGTAGTATCTATATAGAAATTCCAGCATAGGATTGTGTCGTTTGGGGAGCAGAAATCTGGTTGGTCGTAAAGCGAAATGCAAACAGTATGTTCGCCATCGCCGAGTGAATCGCCCGAGTATTCGAATGTATCCCCGATTAGCCATCCCGTTCCAATGTTCCATATTCCATCGAGAGAGAAAGAATCGAGGTGAACAAAATGAGTAATCGTATCATCGACAGTAGCCCATATAGATGGGAGGGGGTCGTTTATAACCTCGCCATCGGCAGGATATTCAACTATAATTACAGGCGGAAGTGTATCGATATAGAAATGCCAGCACACAGGGAATTCGATTTCATTATTTAGCGTATCCCGTGCGTATATCACGCAAACCTCGATTGTATCTGTATCGTATGGTGAGGATGGAGTATAACGCATAGTATCGAACGAACTTATATGTTCCAACTCGATGCTGTCCGTATTGAAAGTATCCCCATCGACTGTTATAACCACTGTATCCCAATCTACTCCTTCGCTGTCGGCGAGGACAAATTCTATAGTCTGGTCTATGCAAGATGTGATTGCTCCATCTCCTGGCCGAGCGGGTGCAACTGTCGGGGGACTGGCGTCGATATAAAAGTTCGTGCAGGTATCGACCCAGTGAGGCGAACATCCAGCGGCGGTATCCGATATGTTGTCGCTTACCCATATGCAAATCTCCGCAGAATCTCCACCAGAAAGAAATATCCCAGCATCGAGAAACGAAAATGTTAATGTATCGCCAGATATAGAGATACCCGCATCGCTCGAATAGAAAATCGTATCTATCTCCGGGCAGTTCACACTCAGCGAGCAACTTCCCCAATTTATTCCCGAAATAGAATCACCTACGACAAATATCACATTGGGAACTGTGGTGGTAAGTGTATCCCCCTCGACCGGCGAGACACTCTCGAAATATGGTGGTGATAAATCGACTACGAATGTTTCCACAATACTGTCGGCGGTAAATGGATTTCCTGCGATATCTGGCGCTGAAATTATCGAGACGGAAACCGTTTCCCCATCCGTATATGGAACGGATGGACAATAAGAAATCGTGTTGTTGTCAATATCCAATTCGGGCGATGTGAAATCCAATGTTTCGGGTTCGTTCGATGAATATACGCTGACAGCGAAAGTATCCAATCCGAGAAAATCCTCGAATGCGAACGAAATGCAGCGTTCATCGCACGATGTCCATTCGCCGACAACAGAATCGATGTCGGAAATTCTCGGTCCGATTGCATCGACAACGAACCAATAGCTCACTGTATCCGAGTTGAAACCGCAAGTCCCCGCGCTGTCGGTTGCCCAGACGATAAAATTCACAGTATCCTCGGGACCCAACACAGTTATTCCGCTCGGGTCGAAAATATATGTGCTTCCAGCAATAGATGTGAACGAACTGCCGAAATCTCCCGAAATACCGTAATTCGATAGCCCCGTGAAATCATCGTAAATCTGCAGAACGATTACTGCGAGAGAATCCCTGACCAAAGCCCCCAGCAGCGGCGAAATCATTTGTATGTGCGGTGGCGAATTGTCGATTACGAACCTAAACGGTATAGGCTCTGTGAAATTGCCGACATAATCGCATAAATTCATCAAATATCCGCTCACTGTATCGCCATCCGTCCAATAAGTATCGGGGAAAAATGTCAGCGTGCCAGATGGTGTGATTGTCAACCTGCTATCTGAAAGTGAAACCGTGTCGTTGTTCACGACCATACCGATACTCGCAGAATCGAGATTTATATCATCTCCGAGAGCGAATACGATAGTTTGCAACGAACAGGATAGCACCGCATCGAATTCAGGCGAAACGAGTTCTGCCGACGGATAGGTGCAATCCAACGAAAATTCTATGCAATCGTGCATAGAGTTCGGTCCGCAAAATTCGGAAGGAACAGCATCGATAGCGGACGCACAAAATCTTACAGAATCGCATCCCGAAAGATTTATACCATAATTCGTAAATGGTAGAGCGAGAGTATCCCCCGAAATTCTTTCCAGTGCTCCGAACGGTATAGCGAATGGCGTTCCGTTATAAAATAGTGTGCAGGCGATAGCCGTTTCGAGAACTCCCGCAGTGGAATCCCCGAACCTGAAATACATAGTATCAGGGGAGGTCATCGCAATAGAGCCATCGTATGGCGAAATTGCCTCGATATATGGTGGCGAAAAATCTGTATAGAAAAACCAACTATATGTCGTGTATCCAGGATGGTCTGCGTGATGGACATAGCCGTATATACTGCATCGGATATACTTGCCATCGGGCCAAAAACCTGGTTCGGGGTCGAAAAAGAAACTATCCATAACTCCAAATGGCGCCAGCAAAGTTCTCGTATGGCTGAAACGCGGGTCTGAAAGTGGAATATCCGCTATCGTGGAGCTGTCGGTCATATCAACCAGCGTCAGCGTTACGGTTGCGGAATCTACTCCGCCGAGAGAATAAAGTGCCGCTGCAAGCGATTGGTCGGTGCAGGCGGTTATAGAGCCATCGGGAGGAAAAAATTCAGGACTGCGGATGTCGATAAAATAATGCAATCCGAAACAGGAATCGAAAGAATTAATGCAGTAATCTGGCTTGTCGCTGCCGGTGATGCAAATCTCTAAATCTACTTCGAGCGTATCTGTGACTCCATTGAACACGAGGTCGAAAGTCATAAAACCGGTGGTGGAATCGAAATCGAAAGGTGTAGGAGAACCATCGACAGTCAGGGTGAGCGAACTCGGGTCGATTCCCGAAAGATAATCCACCATTTGAACCGAAACTGTAACTATCGTATCCGTAATCAACGAACTCGATGCGGGCGCTATGTTCACGATAAACGGCGACGACGCATCGAACCAAATTCCAAACGAATACTCCGAACTCGTATTGTAGACATCTGCACAATTTATCGTAATCGGATAGTATTCCTCATCGGTAAATATCGAGTCGGTTATAAAATGCACCGTATCCCCGACTATATGAATTTCAGGGTCAACAATCGTATATGTATCTGTGCCGACAGCAATCCAAATATCGGCGATGGAATCGACATCATCTACGGTGAAAACCACCGAATCTGCACAATGTCCTGCCAGAATTGCTCCATCGAAAGGATATACCAATTCGATACTCGGCGGCGTATATGGAAGTTCGTATGTGAAACAGGTATCCGTTCTGTTTGCTCCGCATCCGACAGAATTATCGGCGGCATCGACACATATTCGAATCGTATCGCCACCGCTAATATCACCGAGCGAATTGACATCGACAAAAAGCGTATTGCCGGAGTATGTTGCATATCCAGAAGAAAACGGAAATGAACTATTCCAATTGTCTGTGCCGAACACATCGATAGAGACCATCGACGAATCGAGATTTATTCCTGAAATGGAATCTACTACCAACGCGCTGAAATCGAGGTTCGCATCTGGCAATGTGCCTTCGGCAGGAGAGATGAGCGAGATTATAGGCGGACTCAAATCCACATAGAAATAGAAATTTGCATTTCGCCAGTTTCCCCAGATATCGTAAATCGGCAGATACGAGAGTCGCACCGAATCTCCATCTGATAGCGCAAATGGCAGATAAAAATAATAGAACGAGTCCAGTGGCGATGCCAAACTTTCGGCGAGAACTGCTGGTGGACCTTCATTTACGAACATATCGAGATGACTCGTCATCCAGTCAATCGGGCTTTCATCGATAATTTTAAAGATTAACACACCAGAATCGCAAGAGAAAAAAGCATCGTCTCCCGGATAGTAGAAATAAACATCCGGCGGAATCGTATCCTGTGCAATCGCGAGTCCGAGCATAACCGCCAGAATACTTATTATGATAGATAGTCTCTTCATTTTTCTTCGGTTAAAATTTTCAAAATTTTTTCCGTCGCGGCGCGGATATCGGGCTTTGTTATAATCCCCGATGCGATACATACTTTTCGGCAGCCGATTTCAGCGATTTTGCCGACATTGTCCTCGTTTATTCCACCGAGGGGAAACACGGGGATATGAGTGATTTCCATAACTTGTCTCAAGCCATCGAGAGAACCCGGACAGGGGTCTTTTTTGGTAGTAGTCTCGAAAACCGCACCGTATCCGATATACGATGCCCCCTGTTTTTCCGCTCGCATAGCCGATTCGACCGAACTCGCCGATGCCCCGATGATAAATTTTTCGCCGGCGATTTTTCTCGCCTCGAAAATAGGTAAATCTCGCTCGCCGAGATGAACACCATCCGCACCGAGTGCCAGCGCGACAGATAGACTATCGTTGATTAAAAATATCGCACCCAAATTTTTTGCAATAGGAATAAGTTCTTTCCCGATTCGGTATATCTCGCCATCGGGAACTCCTTTATATCGCAGTTGGAACATTTTCGCTCCGCCGAGATACGCCGATTTCATCGCATCCACAACATTTACACCGAACTTCGCCAGAAGTGGTATATCCAAAATCACATATATATTTACATCGTCGAGTTTCATAATTTTTCAGATGATATAAAATATAAATGATAACACAAGAGTTTTCTTAATATTATTGCTATTTACCGTTTTTTTCTCTTGAAAAAAGCCATCTTTTACTGTATTTAAATTTAAATGGGAGGTAAAACGATGATGAAAAGATTAGCAACAATATCTTTATTTACCATTTTTCTTACTTCGCTCGTTTTCTGGGGATGCTCGAAGGAGAATAACGACAATAGCACCGATACG
>CAYRNI010000075.1:7286-10745 GCA_964425665.1 uncultured bacterium | reverse complement strand
TTCGCCTTTCTAACATACTCCCAGCCTACATCGAGTATGGGTCCAGAAGAAATATACCAACTTTACTACAGCACAGGAGACCATACTTCGCAAATACACGATTTCGGCTCGGTTATCCAATTCACCACTTTCGACTACGATGTTACATTGAACTCACAGAATATCAATTTCGATGTTCAGGTATCCAATGATGGTTTTGCTACAATAGCAGATAATATTTCTTTTGCGGCGGCTGATGGCTCGAACAGCTACGATATATCAAGTCTCACAGCTGCAAGGTATGTAAGAGTCTTAACCGATTTTTCCGGTGATGGCAGCAATACACCTTATCTTCACGATTTTACTGTAAACGGCAAGAAATATATGAATAGAATACTCTTTACAGATAAGATAAGTGTTATTGGAGATATTGAATGCACGGGAAAGGTTACCAGTGCTGGCGGTTATGACCCACCTTATGTCGGTTTCACTATGGAAACACGCAAGGCAATTGTTCAGCGCATAAAAAAAGAAGTTCCAAAGGATAAACTCGAGCAGGCTATTCTCTTCTGGAATAGCGAAACTAACCGTTTGGAAATATATCTGCCATCGAAGGGCGAATTTCGCGATTTGCAAGGAAATCTATTATTGAAAGAAAAACCACTTGGAACACAATAATGTTGCTGTGATAGCGTAAAAAAATCACAAACCTCAATGTAGATGTCAACGATAGCGATATTATCGCACCATATTGCTTCTCGGGAACGATGAGGTCTCCTCAGATGCAATACTGGTATCGCATCAGGAGATAGATATATACCCGAATGTCTTTAAAATATGGGGGATAAGATGGATTCCAAACAGAAGAGAACAGTCGGTATTTCAAATGAAGTTTTTAAGAAAATCGATGAGAAAGAAAATCTATTCGGACAGATTGTCGCTCATATGAACGATGCGGTAGTCATCGTGGATATGGAGAATGTTGTCAGAGCAGTAAATCCCTCAGCAGAAAAACTTTTCGCTCGCTCAGCGGATGAAATGATAGGGAAGAAATTCAACTATTCTGTGCACTCTGGGGAACCTGCTTTCCGACCTATACCCTATCAAAAATTGGAAATCAAAAGAGCGGGAGGTTCCATCATCGCAGAAATTAATGTCACTGAGTTAAAACTCCACGGGAGAACATACTTTATGGCGAGTTGCCGAGATGTTACCGAACTCGTCGAACTACGACAGAAAAAGAAGGAAGAACTGCCACTGTTCGATGAATTCACAGGATTATATAACAAGCGAGGTCTATTCACTTTGGCTCAATATCAGATGAAAATTGCAGAAAGAACCAAAAGGGGTATGTGGATGATTGTAATTGACCTCGATAATTTTGCGAAAATTACGAGTATTCTCGGGACAGAGGAAGGTGAAAAAGCTCTTCTCGAGACCGCTTCGATTTTGCAAAAAACATTTCGCTCATCGGATATTATCGCTCACATCGAGAGCAATGAATTCGCGACAATCGCTATCGGCTCGAATAAGGATAGTGCCAATGCTCTAAAATCGCGCATTCAAAAGAATATAGATAGAAGAAACGAAAATAACGACAATAAATATAAACTATCTATAAGCATAGGTATGGCTTATTTTGACCCGGAATCGCCTTGCAAAATCGAGGAACTTTTGGCGAAAGCCAGAAGTGAAACATTGAAATATTAAATCCATATCATAAAGGGAGGGAAATCTGTGGGTGAGAATACATCAAAACAATTGGAAATCTGGAAAAACCTAAATAGACAGGTGTTCGAATTTATAAAGCAAAATAAATTCGATGAAGCGATGATAACCGCCGAAAACGCATTGCGTATCGTTGAGGAAACATTTCCTGGGGATGAAAAAAATCTATACATCGCTAATCTTACATTGGCTCAGGCATATCGGGCGGGTCAAAAATTCAAACCGGCGGAGATTTTTTTCGACCGTGCGCTTTTGCTCGCCAGGAAAGTTTTCGGCGAGGATTCGCTCGAGGCAGGAAAAACATTATATAACTTTGCGCAACTTTATATCGATATGGGCAAAAGTAACGATGCGAAAATTCTATTGATACAGGCATCAAACATATTTAAAAAACTGGGCGAGCCGGCGGATTTCAATAGAGCAATTGTTCTTCACAAACTCGCAGACTTATACTATAAACTGGGCAAAATAGATTATGTCGAGCAATTATATAGGCAAGCCATAGTGTTGATGGTCAAAAGCAAGGGGCGAGAACATAAGTATTCCTTCGCCGCTCTGGAAGATTTGGGGAATTTTTATAAAAAAATAAAAAAATATTCCAATGCAGAAACCATATACAATCAATTATTAAAACTAAAAGAGGATAAATATGGGGCAGAGAGTTCTGAACTCGCTTCCGTTTTGAACAATCTCGGCATAGTTTATACCTATCAGAAAAGATATGGCGAAGCCGAGGAAATTTACCTGCGAGCGTTGGACATCGTAGAGATGAAATATGGGACAAATCATCCTGTTGTTGCTGATACTTTGAATAATCTATCTAATCTATATACGATTCAAAAACGGTTCAAAGAAGCCGAACCGCTTTGCAGAGAAGCAATAAATATATTGGAGAAAAAATATCCGAAAGACCATCCGAAGTTAATTAGGATTACAAAGCGACTCGAAAATATAAATAAAATCATTACAAATTCAAACGGATAAAACAGTAGATAGTTCCATTCTTCGTTCAATTTTCTCACCTATATTTCCTCTATATTTCAGATTATTTTTTTGGAGTGAATTTTTTGCACTGGGCGAGTTTGAATCTAAATAGGTGAACCGCATTGATTTCCTGATATGCTTGTCTAAATTTCATCTGAGGATTATTTGTTTTCTGCTTGGTCCGACGCCGATATATTTTACAGGCACACCAGAAATTTCCTCGATTTTTTCCACATACTTTTTAGCGTTTTCGGGTAAGAGTTCATACTCGCGAATTTCGGAGATATTCTCATTCCAGCCTTTTAAGTTCTCATAGATTGGGATAATTTGTTCGGCATCGTCGACATTTGCGGGAAAATAATCGTAATTTTCGTATTTCACAGCGATTTTCAGCGGGTCGATATCGCCGAGAACATCAAGTTTCGTCAATGCAATCGAGTCGATTCCATTGATTCTTGCAGAATATCTCAAAACCATTCCATCGAACCAGCCACATCTTCGCGGTCGTCCCGTTGTCGAACCGAACTCGTCGAACGAATTTTTCCCTGTCCCACGCAATATTTTCTGGATATTTTCATCGCCCTCGGTGGGAAATGGTCCGTTGCCAACTCTCGTGCAAAACGATTTCGCTACGCCGACAATTTCGTCGAATAGACGCATATCGATTCCTAATCCTTCACTCGCACCGCCTGCGGATGTCTCCGAACTGGTAACATAAGGGTAAGTTCCCCAGTTGAGAGAGAGCATCGTTCCCTGAGCACCCTCGGC
>CAYRNI010000075.1:0-7186 GCA_964425665.1 uncultured bacterium | reverse complement strand
ACTCCTGAATCTGCTCGATTTGCTTATGATACGGCAAAACCAGATGAGCTCTCGGACTTATCCTTATTCGCTCTTGCCAATCTATTCCATTTTTTTCGAGAGTCGAGATTTCGCTTACGAGTTGGGGCAAATCTATGACCATTCCCGCACCGAGAACGCATTGGACATCGGGGTGAAGAATCCCTGTGGGGATTTGGTGAAGAATAAATCTCTTATCTGCTATCTCGACGGAGTGTCCTGCATTTGCTCCGCCCTGATAGCGAACCACAAGATATGCTTTCTCGGTCAGTAAATCGACAATTTTCGCTTTACCCTCATCGCCCCAGAAAAGACCGACGACGAGCCTATTTGGAACTTTTTCCATTATAGCCTCCTATGAATCAGAAATTTTAAAAATGCTTCAGTTCGAGATTTTCTCCATCGAATACTATGTATGTGAAGTTCTGGTAGAAATCTCCCGAATTGGCGTAGATTCCACCATCGATTTTTTTCAATGTCGGCAGATGCAGATGACCGAATATCACATAGTCGATACCATCGGCGATTTTTTTGCGAGCGAATTCTTCATATTCCAACTCGAAATGAAGATTTCGTTCCTGCGTGTATAATTTACTTGTCGAGGATACTCTTTTAGAAATCGAGCGAGCCCATTCGGAAGGTATCAGCCGAAAGAGGAAAATCGAGATAGGATTGCGAAGAATCGGTGCGAGAAGATTCCGATAGCCCCAATCCGATGGTGCGATTCCATCCCCATGCCCGATAAAGAATTTTTTGCTATGTATCTCGACTGCGGTCGGCTTGTGATAGATTTTGGCATCCAGTTCTCTCGCGAAAAAGCCATCCTCGAACATCCACCAATCGTGATTACCGCCGAAGAAATGGATTTTCACACCCATTCGAACGATTTCTTGCAATCGGCATAAAATATCGAAATATTCTCGGAAAATAGTCTTTCTATAATCGAACCAGAAATCGAAAAAATCGCCGAGAATGAAAAGATTTTCAGTATCATCATCCAAAATATTTTTGAAAAATCGGGCGAGTTTCGTTCGCTTGCCGATTTCCTTATCGAAGGGTTCCGCTCCGAGATGAACATCCGATATGAAAAATGATTTGCCCATTTCGATATTTCACTAATATCCCAATACTATTTCCACCGTGTCGACAGATTCGCAGTAAGCACCGATTACGCCTGTATAACCATCGCCTCCCGGCGGAGAAAGATAACTATCGTCGCTTTCATCATCGTAGTAGTAGTAATAATCTAAATACTTATAGAAATGTTTTTCCTGAGCCTGGACTATGGCACGATATCTCGTCGCATAGTAGAACTTGCACCAGGGAACTCCTACGGTTTGCGGCATTATATCGGCAGGCCATCTCAAATCGTAGCAATCCATTAAAATAATCGAATCAGGCAAAAAATCGCGAGATTCCCCTATGTTCTCAAAATAAATCTCGTATTCATAGACGGTTGGGTCCACATCCACAGATACCGCAAATGCCGCCTGACGCTCATTGTCGAAAACGGAAGTATCGGGATATATCTCGAACGATGGTCTATCGGGCACCGTAAAAGTTCCAGAAAAATCGCCGACAGAGGTTCGACCGACTAATGTATATTCCGTTCCCGGCTGAACTCGAAACGAGGTATCCTGCGGAACATAAACAGGCCTTTGAAAACCGTAGGTATCTATCACAGATTCCACGAAATCAATTTGCCCACTATCCCATACAAGTTGAAGTTCACCATTATGAACGAATGAGGAATCCTGCGATATACTCGTATCGAAATCCACAACTTTCGTGATATACACATAAACAGGTTTATCCGGTGAGAACACAGCCCATACCGCTGGAAGTTCGCCATCCAGATTATCCTGTGTGTCCGGAAATTCACAAGAAAGAAATAAAAATACTAAAAACAATGGAATTGTAATTATTATTCTTTTCATATTTAAAAAATATACTTTTTCGATATTTTAACGCAATAAAAAATAGAGATATTTTATCTACTATATAAAAAATGTTTTTTCTGTATTACATCGAATAGGCTCGACAGTAAAAAAATAGAAATATTGCACGAATTCTTATGAATCGAGCAGGAGAGCAATCATTCGTTCAGATTAAAAGCGAAAGATGTCTTATCCGACATACGCCATATATTCAAACACCGAATAACGAGATTTTTTAGAAACTCCAATCCTCGTTCATCATCATATTCCTTCGGCATTTTGGGCACAGGACTTTGTTCAAATCCTCGCGAGATAGTTCGCCTTTGGGAATTTCATTTTCTTCATCGGCGAGACCGAGCTCTTTCATCCTCGTTATGAACAATGTCTGATTAGAGAATGCTTTCGTCCCCAGTTTTTCGGCGAGCCATAGCAAATGCTTCTTGGAGGTGATAGGCTCACCACATTTTTCGCATAGAACGAGTTCGTCCTCGATTTCCTCGAATGCGGTGTTTTTGTCGAGAGTAGAGAGGTCGAATTCGTTGGTGATTTTGATTCCAGACTTATCACCGAAAATATTACCATCGCCGACGGTGCAATTCTGTGAACACATACTGCACCAAATACATCTCGCATAATCGCGATGCATAACTCTCTTCGCTGTGCCATCCTCGTTGATAATATCCCTTACCTCGATAGCATCGACAGGACAAATATTAACACAGGCACCACATAATATACAATTATCCTTGACGAATTCTGGTTTTCCGCGAAACTCGGGAGTAATATCTGGAGCAACGAAAGGAAACTTGGTGGTATATGGTCCTTTGAAAACCGCTTTTATCGCTTCACCGAGTTCTCTCAATTTCGGCTTTTTCAATTTTTTCCTCCTGTTATGAAAAATTATAATATTCTATATGACCGAATAGATTATGCCGACTTTTCATCGGAAATCATTCCTATTTATTCTGTTCCCTCGTTTTCCTCCGCATACTTATCTATGACGGAGCCTTCCCACAGTTTTATTCCGTTGCGATGCGAACCGCGAGCCAATGCGTGCGCACCTGTCGGCGATGTAATCAAAATGGCAGCAGCACAAACGAGTGCTTTTATACCCAACGCGTTGAAACCATTGATTAAAAATACGCCGAACAGAAGAAATGCAGTTCCCAATGTGACGCATTTAGTCGCGGCTTGAAGCCTATTATAAACATCGGGAAGCCGCACCAAACCGATACATCCGAGAAGGTCGAACAAAACACCGATTACAATTATCGTATATCCAGCAGTATCCCAGAACATCTATACCTCCTATAAAAAATTCAAAATCCAAAAAGTTAATGAACCATCCAATTATTGGTTCAAAAACCATTTCAATCACACGGTGCAACGATGAATTGTCCTGATTCGCAGGAGCAAGAAAAGTTGCACAAAGAAAAGACCCTAAGGGTCATCATTCATCGAAACTTCTGTTTTCGAGGAACTTTGCAATCGCGATAGAACCCACATACGACAAAAGCGCCCAGGAAATCGCGATATTCATATAAAAATCCTTCTGGGTCGTTATAGATAAAAGGGCGCAGAAGCCGACCATAAGAGTTCCGAGAATATCGAGTGTCACTGCTCTATCTGGTGGAGTAGGTCCGGCACCCATTCGATAAATGCAAAGTGCCACAGAGAACAGAAGCACATATATTAAAACCATAATCATTCGAATATCCTCCTGAGTATCGGTTCGAATCTTCCGATGATTGATTTACTCCAATCCTTCACATTGTTTCCACGAACATAAATCCAATGGATATACAGTTCGTCGCCTTTTATATCGACTGTAAGCGTTCCCGGTGTCAATGTAATAGAATTTGCGAGAAAAGTTTTTGCCATATCGGTAGTAAGGCTTGTCTTGACCTTGACAATCCCCGGACGAATGGGCAAATCGGGATGAATAACTCTATACGCGACATCGAGATTAGCCAACAGAATATACCAGATGAGATATGGAATATAGACAATCATCCAGAAAATTCTGATTGGATTGAGTGCTCGCCCAGCTTTGAATAGAAACATATCGCCAACAAGTCCTATGACCAAAAGAGCAACCACCGCTCCCGCTATGACCTGTGCGGGTGCAAGACTCCAAGTTAGCAGAAGCCAAACACCGAATAGAATTATGAATTCCCCTATAAATTTCATATTTTATCCTCCTATTATCATCGAAATATATTTCGCTTGGTCGAGAATTGCCGCTGCTGCTGGATTGAACAATGAATTCATAAAGAATGGATAAAAAATCCCGATTACAAAACATAAGATTGAAAGAACTATGAGTGAAAATAGCATCGTAAATGGTGCATCGTGCAATTTCTTATAGATATCGGGCAATTTACCGAAAATCGAAAAACGAATGATTTTCGCGTAATAAATCAGTGTTATAACGGATACGATTACAGCGATAGCAGCGGGAACAAAAGCTTTCGCCTGAATCAGCGCGATAATTATCAATAATTTGCTCCAGAAACCATTGAAAGGCGGAATCCCTGAAATAGAGAAGCTACCAACCAATGTCGATAAGCTTGTGACCGGCATTTTTTTCATCAATCCGCCCATCTGTCTAAGGTTTCTTGTTCCTGCGCAGTGTTCAATAGAACCCGCGTTTAAAAACATAAGCCCCTTAAATGCCGCATGATTGAACAGATGAAATAATCCCGCAGCGATTCCAAGTGGCGTTCCCAATCCGATAGCCATCGCGATATATCCGACCTGACTTACCGATGAAAATGCGAGCATTCTTTTCATATCGTTCTGTCCGAGACTCATCAGTCCGCCCACCAATGCACTCAATACGCCGAGCCATAGAACGATGTTCAATAAATCCTGCGGTCCGCCGAAAACGGAGAACACCACTCGCATCATAGCATAAATTCCAATCGCCTTGATTAGAACACCCGAAAGCATCGCAGAAACAGGAGCAGGAGCCGATGGATGAGCATCGGGAAGCCACGCGTGAAATGGAACGAGTCCCGCTTTGAGCGAAAACCCGAACATAAATAAAGCGGCGGCAAAAATAAGCGATTTGTTCACTCCCATATTTATTATGAACCTCGCAGCATCCGCCATATTAACAGTTCCCGTTAAATTATATACTATAGCGATACCAACAAGAATGGCGGTAGATGCAATAGAGCCGAGAATAAGATATTTGAAACCAGCCTCGAGTTCCTCGTGCTCTACACCGAAACCGACCAAAGCATAACTGGCGATAGATGCTATCTCTAAAAATACGAACAAATTGAAAAGGTCTCCTGTCAAAACCACTCCGTTCAATCCCGCGAGCATCAACATAAACAGAGCATAGTATTTGGCGATTGCGGTATATTTTTCCATATACGACACGGAATACACGAGGGATAAAAACGCTATCAAATTAACAGTTAATAGCAGAACCTTTGTGAGCGAATCGATAACGAGAACAATTCCGAACGGCGGAGGCCAGCCACCCATCCAGTAAGTTCCTGGGGAAGCACTTATAAGGTCTATGGAAAAAATCAAAGTTATAAGTCCGCATATCGGAGCTAAAATTGTTCCAATACCTTTCCAAAATTTTCCGATTAGCAATATCACCACCGCAGTAAGAAGTGGTATTCCGACCGATAGTGGTAATAAAACATTATTCATAAGAATTTCTCCTTTTTACAAATATTAAATTTTCCATTTATTCGATTCAGATTTCGCATATCGTTTATGAGCAATTATCCTTTAAGGCGTTTGATTTCGCACATATCGAATGTTTTATATTTTTCGTATAGTTTCATCGCATAAGCAGCCATCAGTGCGAGAGTTCCGAGTCCGATGACGATTGATGTCAGCACGAATGCCTGCGGAAGCGGGTCTACCGCCGATTGTGAAAATTGCGTTTGCTCCATATTTTGCGTGATAATCGGTGCGATTCCATCGTGTTTATAACCGATTAAAATCAGAAATAGATTCGTCGAATATTCTATTAAAACCATCCCGATAATTTTTTTGATTATATGGCGCTTAGCGATAAGAGAATATATCCCGATAGCAAATATTATTAGGTCTAAGACATATACTGTCATTTTGTTTCCTCCTCGTCGGTTATAATTCTTCCATATATAGAAAGTCCGATGAAAATCGCATATAGGGCAGCACCGACCTTAACACCGATTGCGATATTCGCTAATGGAATAAAGCCAGCGGATACAAGGTGAAATGGTGTGCCGTGCCTGATGAAATTGAACATAAAATATCCAAAATTCAATCCTATGAAACCGAGAACGATAAATGCAAGCATACCGAGATTATCCAATATCGACGCCCAAAAATCGCTAAGTTTTTTCAATGCGAGTTTCCTGCTGAATGCGAGCATCATAAGTGTATAACCAATCGCGAGAATAACACCGCCAGCAAATCCTCCGCCAGGAGTTAAATGCCCGTAGATAATGATGTAAAAACCGAATAGTAAAATCATCGCTATCATCATTCGGGCGACTGTTTTCACGATAAGTGTCATCCCGAGATTTTCATCGTGAACGATTTCCTCTATTTTCTTCTTTTTCATAGTTTAAAAACCTCCGATTTATTCTGGGATACCGATTTTTTCGACATCCTCTTCCTCGATTTTCTTTTTTCCTCGTTTACGCAATATCACGAACGCTCCGAGAATTGAAGTGAAAATAACTACAGCTTCGCCGAGAGTATCGTATGCACGATAATCCAGAATAACTGCTGCGACAATATTAGCGGCACCGGTTTCTTTAAGCCCCGCTGAGAGATAGTGCTGACTGATTCTCATCAGTGGATTTCCGAATGGAGTCATATCTACGAATGCCCAAATACAAAACGCGACGAAAATACCGACGAATATCAATCCAGTAATATTCGCAAAATTATCGATTCTTTTCTCGATAGCCTCGTTATCGACCTTCGTAGTAACACGGATAAGAATAATCAAACTCAGAACCTCGACGATAACCTGAGTAATCGCGATATCGGGAGCCCGAAGGAAAAGAAACAGCACACTGACCCCAAAGCCTACGACGCCAGCTGCTATTACCGCCGAAAGCATATTTTTAGTCTCGACCGCAACAATCGCTCCGGCAATCATTAAAATTAATATTACAATAGGTAAAGTCGTCATATTTGAATTCCTCCTTTATTTTCTCATCCTGCAAGCGATGATATATAATACATTCTCAAATATATGAGAATAA
>CAYRNI010000074.1:8890-10916 GCA_964425665.1 uncultured bacterium | reverse complement strand
TTTTCTTTCGCTTCGCTCAATTCATTGTCGCACCGCGGAAATATAATGCGCGCAGGAATGAGCGAATCGATAATTGTTCACCTTGCATTCTAAATTACTCCCGGTATTTTCATCGTGAACTCCACGCCATCGGAAAGATTGCGGACAGAAATCGTTCCACCGTGAGCATCGACAATTCGATAGGAATAAAATAGCCCAATACCTGTTCCCGATGTTTTACCCGTTGCAAAAGGCTCGAATATCCTATCGATAATATCCTGCGGGATTTTCTCACCGCTATTGAATATTTTTACAATCAAATCGTGTTCAAAAACCTCTGCGAAAATTTTTATCGTTCCGCCTTCGGGAGTGGCTTCCAAAGCGTTTTTCAAAATATTTTCTATCGCACGGGAAATTTTTTTATCATCAATATTCGCTGTGCAATCTACATCCAATTGGCAAATAAGATTTATTTTTTTCGATTTGCAAAGCATCTCAAAATTTTCACATATTTTCGAAAGAAATTTTTTAATATCTACATTCGATTTCACCGGCGAAACATTTCCCGCGACGGCGATGAATTCTCGCACTATATCATCTATTTTATTCGCCTGAGCTCTGGCAGACTCGATTATTTTATGATAGTCCTGTGTCTCATCGGTCGGCTCGAACTCGGCATCGAGTCGTTGCAACGAAATAGCCACAGCATTGAGCGGATTGCGAATTTCGTGAGCCACCGCAGCCGCTATTTCCCCAAGAGACCTGAGATGCATCAACCGTTCGTGTTCCTGTCTCATTTCGGTTGTTTTCGATAGCATTTTTCCGAGCGCAAAAATCGAAAAAATCGCAAGCAGTGCGAGTAGTATGTTCGAGAAAATAGTCCATATCACGACCGTCGACAATTCCTTATATTCCGACAGTGGCAGCCCTATGCGAAGAATACCTCCGAACTTTCCCATTCTGGGGAAAGGGTAGGCGACTTCGAAAACACGCTCACCTTGAAAATCCGCAAATCTGACATCAGGTTGTGATGTCTTCATTACTTTCTGGAGAAACGGGTCGGAATCTATCGCGATTACACGATACACATCCTTAGATGCGATGAGTATCCCCTTATCATTTTGGAGAATTATATACCTCACAGACGGCGTTTCGGCGAGTTGGCGAGCGAGAAATCCGATACCGAAATTTTTGCGAAATGGCGGATACGAAAATATGACGAGAATATATCCATTGCACAATTTAGCAAATCCCACAGGACCGACAGAAACGGGCAGTTCCGGGTCGAGACCGAAGAATAGTTGTTTCTTGTCGCCACTTAATATCGGTTGAATTATTTCATCCAATTGTCCGAGCCAGTCGTTGACTTCCGGAGTCAATACACCGATTTCATCGACAATAGCACCGGATGAATCTAATAACACAGCGTAAGCCATTTCCGGAGGGACCTGCGAAAGGTCGGAGCGATTCGACTCCACCATCCTCGCATACACAATCAACCGCATTCTGAGGTCGTTTATCAGCGAGACCTGCGATTCATATATAGAACCCGAACCCTCGATGAAAATGTTAGCCAGCGATATCGCATCTCGTTTCATCAATTCAATCAATGAAGTTCGTATTTTCATCGCAGAAAAATATGTCGTAATGCCAGATACAACTATAATTGCAACGACAAGAACCACGACAAATTTCGACAATTTTTGTTTTGCTTCAACTGGCATATCTATAAAATATTTAATTGTTCGCAATAGTATAACATATCAATAAAATAAATACATAAATATCTCTTGACAAATGAATAATCTGAAACGATTTTTGAAAATAAATTCAGGGGGTATAAAATGGCGAGAAAACAAAGAACATTTGCGGACAAGATTGCCAAAGGAACAGGTCCTCGTGGGGAGAAATGTCCTGTATGCGGCGAGATTATACAGACGATAAAAATAATTCGCCCGTATAAAACCGAAAAAGGCGAATGGCGCTATATCGAGGAAATGGCGAATGTGTGCAAATGCAATGCAAAAGAGGTTCTTGTGGATAAACC
>CAYRNI010000074.1:0-8790 GCA_964425665.1 uncultured bacterium | reverse complement strand
TAAAACCAACCGCGGATACCAATTGTCGGTATTATAGGAAGCATTTGAATTGCTTCCTTTTCTATATTACCTTCCCAATCGGTATCGAAATAATATGTGTATATATTTTTGTGATTATATAGATTTATTATTTGCAGATACAGTTCGATATCGACCCATCCGAGATTCGAGCGTTTCGCTATCGAGACATCGAGCCGATGATACATCGGAACCCGTTTATTATTATATCCACCGTAGAACCAGAAATCAGACCACCAAGATGGGTCTATATCCCCGTAGTAAAGACTCGGAGCATAAAAATAACCCAATGGCTCCGTATATGGCATCCCAGATGAAATATTGAACGCAGTAGATATTGTCCAGCCATAACCCAAATCCCGTGCGAGTGTGATATTCGCGCTGTGTCGCTTATCGTATTTCGTATAGAACGGCGCACCATTGTCGATACCATCGAACGAGTTGACGGTAAAACTGAGCGAATACGAAATCCATCCGACCCATTTTTTCGCATCTATTCTAACCATCAAATCCGCCCCCGATGACCAACCATCGCCGACATCGAAAAGTTTAGAGAAATCATCGCTCGGAGTGAATAATGTTTTATGACGATACAAATCGCCCATTTTCTTATAATACAAATCGAGCGAAATCGGTAGCCCCAAAAATCTCTCGGTTTCACCTCGCAGAACAAAATGAGCAGCCCAACTCGGATGAATATTTTCCTGAACGAGCACCCAGGTATCGAAGAGTGAAAGTCCCATCTCCTGGAATTTCGGAACAGATTGGAAATATTGGTAATACAATCCCGTCGCGAATTTCAAGCGAGTTTTATCATCGATTCTTCGCATAAGAGATAATCTCGGCGAAGACCTAAAGTATGAACCCGAAGTGCAAAACTCGTTACGAAGTCCGAACTCGAATTTCCATATAGGATTCGGACTCCATTCATCCTGACCATATAGAGAAATTATGCCCGCCTCGTTTTTCCAATCCCATATCGGTTCGCCGTAATCGGGAGATTGAATTTTATTGAGAATAGATAGATATTTTGCCTCCAATCCAAATTCGAGAGTGTGCTTCGAAAAAGATGTAGTTAAAACACCGCGGGCAGTGAAATCTTTGACATAATCTTGCATAAAATCCGATGATTGACCATCGCTTATGTCTTTGAATTCATCGCTGAATTGACTATATGCGAGTGTAAAATGCCCGAAATACTTAGGTGAAAATAGATGATTGAAATTCGTCGAAAATGTATTGTTTCCCCATCCGAATTTCAATTCATCATCTCCATCATCCTCTTTGAAATCGAACTTATCCGCTCCATAATAGTATGTCGCGGTCAGCTTATCGCCGTTATCGAAATCCTTGGTCAGTTTAGTGTGAAAATCCGTGAAATGATACGGAAAATCGAAATCTATCATACCCATATCTTTCATCGCTCCTGTTATGAAGTCGTAATAAGTTCTCCTGACAGAAAACATCCAGGTGCCAGCAGTCAACGATTTCGGAAATGGCCCATATACGGTAGCCTTAGATGACAGAAGAGAAACTTCGCCTGTCCCGTGAATTTTTTTCCTATCACCCTCGCGATTTATTACTTCGAGAACGGAGCCGATTCTTCCGCCCCATTTCGCAGGAAAACCACCTTTGATAAGATTTACCTCCTTGATGGCATCAACATTGAACGCCGACATCGCTCCACCGAGATGAGTGGCGTTATACAACTCTATACCATCCAGCGTGACGAGATTCTGTGTCGGAGTTCCACCCCAGATGTATAGAGCAGAGGAAAAATCGCTCGGAGCGGTGACCCCGGGGAGAAGATGCATCGTTCTGAAAAGGTCGGGTTCTAAAACCTGCGGAGAGCGTTGAACCTGCTTTCGGGCAAGAATAAGATGACCTGTCGTCAAATCCATCTCTCCACCTTCACGACGGGTCTCAACAATGATAGCTTCACCGACCTCCGCCGAAGGAATCATTTTAATATCGAGGCGAACTTGCTCATTCTCAGCGATATCTATCGTATCCACATAATCTCGGTAGCCAAGATAAGAACCGACCAGTATATGCTCACCTGCTTTGATGCCATCTATTATATAAAATCCTTTATCGTTTGTCGATGCACCAACAGGCTCGCCTTCGAGATAAACATTCGCGTAGGGCAATGGTTCGCCATCGGATTTGTCGGTAACATATCCTGAAATAGTCGCTCCGAAAACAAAATAAACAAATATGAAAATTGTAACGATGATTTTTCTCATATTCAAAATTTCGTGATATTTAATTATTTTCGCAATTAAAATTTTCGATTTCATTAAAATAATTTTTGTGAGTTTTTACAAAATAGAAAACAGCGAGAGATTTGAGCCTCTCGTTTCAATAAAAATTTCGGCGAAAACTTTAATCGCTTGTGCTGGATTATAAAAATAAGTTAGATTATATTACAGAAGATATTGCTGATAAATATGGATTTCTTTAAGTCCTTTGTGATGTGCATCTATTTGTGCCCCTCACTCTCGGTCACTCTCCAGTTTAGAGAGACAATATGGAAACATACAATTGATGTGCAACAGAAAAACCCGATTTTCTCGGAAGTAAGTGGCACAAAAAAACACCCGAAGGGTGTTATTTTTCAAAAGGTGTCTTGACATATCGGACTAAAAAGTTTATTTGATTATTTATGAAAGGTCGGGCGAAAATATTAATTTTTCTCTTTGCAATTCTGGTGTTTGCCGATTTCAGTCCTGCATTCGCATATGGTGAATCTAAGAAAAATCCGCTCGCAATCGAACATTATATAGATGGTATTTTGATAAAACTATTCGATGGCGATGAACGAGAAGCTCTCGCTCAATTTGTCCTCGCGGAATCATACGACCCGGATGACCCTTTTCTGAAAACAGAAATTGCAAATTGTTATATCGCTCTCGGCAATTACGCTCAGGCGTATCTAAAAGCGAAAGAAGCATTAAATCTCGGCTATAAAGAGCCCGAGACATATAGGATACTTGCGATATCGGCTTCTGGTTTGGGCAGGTGCGAGGAAGCGGGAAAATATATCGAAAAAGCGAATTTACTCGGTCTAATTGAAATCAGTATGTTGATTTCCTGTGCGAAGGTTTCAGATAATCCCGAAGCGAGTTTGAAAACACTGAAAAGACTTCAGAAAAAGTATCCCGATAATGCTTCGGTGAATTCGGCACTGGGAGAAATTTACCGTCAAAATAAAGAATTCAAGAAGGCGATAAAGTTTCTTAACAGGGCAATTTTACTCGATTCTGAAAACTCGAATTCTTATATATCGTTAGTGAACACATATATAGAACTCGGGCAGTTCGATACGGCGATGGCAATAATGGATACTTATGTGAAAAAATTTCCTCACGACAAAAATGTTTTGAAACAATATATAGATAAACTTTTAACATCGTGTAAGTTCGATGCTGCATTGAAAGCTATCAATACCTATATCAAAAGGGATTCACTTTACGGAAAGGCATATTTCAACCTGTATGCTATGAAAGCTCTGGAATCTGGTGAATATTATAGAGCCTTGCAGGCATATTTGAAAATGCTCGAATGGGACGACACAGACTATTTGAGTTATTATTTTGCCGGGAAATGTTATGAAGAATTGTGGTGTCCTGAATCCGCTGCGGTTATGTTTCGTTGTGCGTTGGATTTAGAGCCGCTGCCCGATATATATACCGACCTCGCGCTGCTCTGGTCGAGAAATGATGAACCTGAAAGTCTATTTGCGATATCTCAGCAGGCGATTGAAGAGTATCCCGATAGTGCCGATGTCTGGTATTGGTGCGGTGTAGCATTTCGTGGAGCGGGATATTACGAGTTGGCAACACATTATTTCACACAATCCTGCTTTCTGCAGCCCGATGATGAAGGCGCATTATTTTCGCTGGCTGATACTCGAGAAAGAGCAGGATACCGTTCGGAATCCATCATTTTACTCGACAGTTTAATAACAAAATTGAAAAACGATTCACCATTGCTCCTAAATTATCTCGGCTATATTCTCGTGGATGACAGTTTCAAGGTCGAATATGGGAAAAAATTGATTCGGCAGGCATTGGATAGCGAACCTGAAAATCCTGCTTATCTCGATAG
Organism: uncultured bacterium; assembly: GCA_964425665.1. Taxonomy (GTDB): domain Bacteria; phylum UBP14; class UBA6098; order B30-G16; family B30-G16; genus JAGGZE01. The sequence continues at coordinate 4,662 of CAYRNI010000074.1, read as the reverse complement.
TTACGGCTGGGCATTTTTCCGTGAGGGCAAAACTAAAAAGGCATTAAAATATATAAAGAAAGCCGAGAAACTCTACGATTTAGATACGGAAATTCAGTTTCACCTCGGCGATATTTATTATAAATTGGGAAAAATAGAGCAAGCAAGAAAACATTGGTGGCGGTCGGTTCAAATCGACCCGAGCAACAAGATATCGTGGTATAGATTACAAATGACTCGAACCAAATAATTATGAAAGAGATAAAAGTAAAAAATATTTCAATCGGTGGCGATGAACCCGTTCTCATTGCGGGACCTTGTGCTATCGAGTCCAAAGATATGGTTTTTCAGGTTGCAGAAACACTCGGCGAAATCACCGCGAAACTCGATATACCATTTATTTTCAAGGCATCTTATGACAAAGCGAACAGATTATCTATCGAATCCAAGCGTGGAATGGGTTTCCCGCGAGGTCTCGCGGTCCTTTCAGAAATCTCAAAAAGATTCGATTTCCCGATAATCACCGATGTCCACGAGACATATCAGGTCGAAGCGGTCTCATCGGTCGTGGATATTTTGCAAATTCCTGCGTTCCTTTGCCGACAGACAGACCTCGTGCTTGCCGCTGCGAAAACAGGAAAACCTGTCAATATTAAGAAGGGACAATTTCTATCGCCGTATGATATGAAATTTATCGCCGGCAAAGCCGAGTATATCGGTAATAAAAGTATAATACTGACCGAGCGTGGTTCGTCGTTCGGCTACAACGATTTGATTTTAGACCCGAGAAGCATCGTGATAATGAAAGAGTTCGGTTTCCCTGTGATTGTGGATATCACTCACACCTGTCAAAAGCCTGGAGCGGGGGAGGGGAAATCTGGCGGAGACAGGAAATTTGCCGTTCCATTCGGTAAAGTAGCGTTCGCTCTCGATGCCGATGGGATATATATGGAGGTTCATCCCGACCCGGAAAATGCGATATCGGATTCTCAAATTCAGATACCGCTCGATATGGCGGAAAAAGTTATTAAAGAAATTTTTCAGAAATAATACATATCATTGATTTAATCGACAGGAGGAGATATGGAAAGACTTTGGGCACCCTGGCGAATCGAATATATCACACGAGGCGACCTCGATAGTGATGAATGTTTTCTGTGCGAGAAGCAAAAAAATATCGAACAGGATGATGAAAATTATGTTCTTCACAGAGGGGAATTCTGCTATGTTCTGCTCAATACCTATCCGTATAATAATGGTCATCTTATGGTGGCGCCTTATCGACATATCGGCGATTTCACAGAACTTACAGATGATGAATTTCTCGAAATGATGAAACTGACGAAAATCTCGGTATCGGCAATCGAGAAATCTATGGGAGCTCAGGGATTCAATATAGGTTTCAATCTCGGGCGAGTTGCTGGTGCTGGGCGAGCCGACCACATACATTTGCATATCGTTCCTCGATGGAACGGCGACACAAACTTTATGCCTGTAATAGGGGATACGAAAGTCCTATCGGAGGCGTTGAGAAATACTTACGAGAGACTTCGGCAATACTTTACCGAATAGAATCTCGTATATTGAAAATTCGATTATTTTGAATAATTTAATCCTAACGGTATCCACGCAGATTTAGAATTATTCGGTTAATAGCAAGAAATCCCTTGCTATTTGGATATTCATAAAACATAATATTTAGATTGAAATAAGGGGATACTATGGCGATGCTTGTTTTAACAGATGTAATAAAACGATACAAGATGGGCGAACAATATGTCAATGCACTAAATGGTGTCAGTTTGCAAATCGAGCGCGGCGAGTATATCGCGATAATGGGACCATCGGGTTCAGGGAAATCCACTATGATGAATATACTCGGTTTTCTCGATGTTCCCGATAAGGGCGAATATATATTCGATGGGCAAAAAATAACAGGTATGTCAGAGAAAGAGCTCGCATTTGTTAGGAATCGTCGGGTAGGTTTCATTTTTCAGACATTTAATTTACTTCCAAGAGAGACCGCTCTCGAAAATGTGGAACTTCCGATGATTTATTCTGGAATATCAAAGACGAAAAGGTTCGAAACCGCTAAGAAGCTTTTAAATATGGTCGGGCTCGGTGAAAGAATAAATCACAGACCGAACGAACTTTCGGGCGGCGAGCGTCAACGAGTGGCGATAGCGAGAGCATTGGTCAATAATCCAGATATAATTCTCGCCGATGAACCGACCGGTAATCTCGATACGAAAACAGGAAACGAGATTATGTCGATTCTCGATAATCTAAATAAGCAGGGCAAGACTGTGGTTCTTGTAACCCACGACCCCGAGATTGCAGAACATTCCGACAGAATAATTCATATACGCGATGGTAAAATTATCGGCGAGGAAAAGAAAAAACAATGACTTTGCGGATAACTATACTTTTGCTAATACCTGTTCTCTGTATCGCTTATGTCGGCGATTGGAGTGTTATCAGCGATATTCAGGAAGGGCTGTGTGCGACAACTTACGACGGGTATGTATGGTTTGGGACGGAGGGGGGAGCTGTCAAACTGGAACCGAATAATGGAAATTATACGGTTTATACCAATGCCGATGGTCTCGGTGGTCTCGAAATTGTCAGTCTCGTCGAAGATGCGCAGGGATATTTATGGTATGCCTCGAAAAATGGATATATCGGCGTTTTACTCGATGATAAATGGTATTCCTCAGATGAATTAGCGAAGAATTTTTATCAAATAAACCGTTTAGTTTCTTATGATGAGAATATTTGGGTATGCACATCGAATGGGATTATTCGTGCTAACCCTGTGCCTACAACTTTTTCGATAATTCAGTTCGCAGAATTCATCGAGAATTTCAGCGATTTTCCGCCTCAGACGGAGGTGGATGATATTGTGTTCTTTCAAGGAAAAATATTTGTTGCTACGCCATTAGGTATCGCATTCGCACCGATGGATACTAATCTGACTAATCCATCTGTCTGGGAGACAACTGCTGTCTACAATGCTTCAGATAGCACATCCTATTCGCGTGGTATAATCGATTTTGCTATTCATCACGATACGCTTTTTGCACTCGCTCCTAAGGAATCCTGGGGACAGCCCGTTGTATATTATTTCGATGATGGCACTCTCGATGTTTATGAACCTGCGAGTTCCTTCTCAATATATGAGGGCTGGGATATAACCTCTCTCGATGATACTTTATGGGTGATGAATGGGGGAGGACTATATTATTTTTCCGATACATATAATAGTTTTCTTATGAAATACAGTGATGGCGTTCGCAATGGTGCTTTCGGTATCACCGAGATGGATGGCAAAAAATTCTGTGCCACCGGATACGGTTATGGTGTTATAGAAAACGATACTGTAAAAGTCACGCCATTCAACTCGATTTTAGGGAAGACTATTTCGGATGTTGTATTCACGGACAGTGTTATAGTGGTTACCACCAGTAGTAAAGCGGTAAATATTTTCGATGGTAAAAATTGGCGATTTTTGGACTATTATGGTTTTCTGCCATATTTTGCGGATTCTTTAACGGATTTGATGCATCATATTTTCGGTGACCTCAGAACAGCCATTGTTACTTCCGATGGAACAATTTGGCTCGGAAGCTACGGTTCTGGAATTTTGAAAATTTATCCTGATTCATCTTTCGAAATGTGGACAGATACCAACAGTTCATTATGCACATCTGTCTCGGGGATGAGTTATCCGATAGCGAACCGTATGCGTCTCGACCCCGATGGCAATTTATGGGTCGTCTCGTATAATTCCTCGGATAATGAACCGATAAAAGTTTGGACATCGGACAAATACGATGACCCATACGGAGCGGTTTCTTTCGGTCTATCGCGGGGTGTTCCGAATAAATCGGTTCGTGCAATCGCTTGTAATTCCTATATGGTTTCTGTTGCTACCGCTTACGGTGCTGGCATCATAATTCACAATGGCACGATAGGGGATACTTCCGACGATACATATATATCGCTCGTTGGTCGATTGCACAATGACGAGGTCAATGCCACGGCTATCGACCCGGATGGCAAGGTTTGGTTCGGCACGATGGACGGTTTGGCATACTGGGACCCTTCAGGATATGTGGTCGATATTCCTATGCCAGAGGACATTTCTGCGACAATAATTTCGCTGGCTGCCGATTCGCTCGGAAATATTTGGATTGGAACTCTCGATGGAGCCGCCGAGTATATGCACGATGGATATTTCGCCACTTTCAAATCGTCCAACTCGGATGATGCTCCACCTCAGGATAAAACTCCACTCTTAGACGATGCGATAGGGACGATTGCGGGAAGTATTATCGGCGGTGTTTATACCGATGGTAAAAGCGGCGATATATGGTTCGGTTTTAACGATGGTCTTGTAGTTCTTCATTCTCCTTACAGGAAAAATTATGAAATCGAGGAGATGAAAATATTTCCCAATCCTGCAATCGCACGGCGAGGTATCGCCCCGACCGTTTACATATCGAATGTTCCACCCGATGCTCCGCTTTTGATATACGATTCTGCGGGAAATCTTGTCCGTGAAATCGCTCACTATTGGAAAGGACAGGATGGTGTTTTCCGATGGGATTGCAAAAACAACGATGATGAACTTGTAGCACCCGGCGTGTATTCTATCGCAGCGCCATCAGAAAATGGCATCGC
>CAYRNI010000073.1:0-10924 GCA_964425665.1 uncultured bacterium | reverse complement strand
CGACGATGGAAACCGAATTCGATATAATATCAAATATGGTCTGTGAGAAATCGAGCGTTCTCGAGGTGGGATGCGGCGATGGCAGATTGTTGGACAGACTTCAAGAGATGACAGATGCCGATTTTTTCGGCGTCGACCCATTTATCTTCGGTGCTGGAAATGATTGTGAACCCTTGCGTGCTGAGGAAATCGATAGGTTGGATAGAAAATTCGATTTAATCTATTCGGTTCATTCGTTTCATCATTTTGAAAATCCTCGTCAGTTTTTTGTCTCGGCGAAAAAATCGCTTAATACTGGCGGTCGAGTGGTAATTCTCGACTGGCGATATGGTGCGCAAACAGGTGTGCCAGAACGCTATTTTAAATACGATGAACTTATTGAAATTCTCGACGAAACTAATTTTAAGAAGGTGGAATACTGGATTTCTGGCGATAATCAGGTTCTCATCGCTGCTCCAAAAGAGAAAATCCGTATAGCAATCGCATCGGATAGGGAAAATATTTCACCGAAAATTTTCGGAAGAGCAAAATTTTTCGACATATATGAATTAGATAACGATGAATGGCATTTTTACGAGAGGCGAATCAATAGAATAGCCGAACAAAATCCTCACGGGAAAACATACCAGATACTCGAACAACTTTGCGATTGTCAGTTCCTAATCGGTATCGGGATGGGACAGAAGGGCGAAGGAAGGACAAAAAAATCGGGTCATCATTTGATAAAAATGCCAGCGGGGACTGCTATCTCGGAATCTTTGGAAAAACTTCGCGGTTTAATAATCGAGTAATAATCTTTCATTTCGATTTTCCATTTCCGATTGTCTAACTTGGCATCTAATTGAGTGGCGGTTTGATAATCAGGGAGTAATTTCGCAATCTAATAGGCACTCGTTCCCTTTTCGCCTTTGATTATGGCGACTCCTGCGGATGCCCCTATTCTTGTTGCCCCTGCCTTTATCATTTCGAGAGCGGTCTCGTAGTCGTGAATTCCGCCCGATGCCTTGATTTCGAGATTACCATCGACAACCGCTTTCATAAGTTTGACATCTTCCACTGTCGCACCGCCAGAGGAAAATCCCGTGGATGTCTTAACAAAATGTGCACCTGCTTCTTTCGCTATCGTGCAAGCCTCGACCTTCTCCTCATCGGTCAGAAGTGCGGTCTCGATTATTACCTTGACAACCTTCGGCGAGACGGCATCGACAACCGCTTTGATGTCCTCGTAGACATATTTGAAATCGTCGGATTTTAACGCACCGATGTTGATTACCATATCGAATTCATCCGCACCGTTCTGTGATGCCTGCTGAGCCTCGAACGATTTTACCTCTTTCGGCGTAGCCCCCAGCGGAAAACCGATAACCGTCGCGATTTTTACATCGGTATCTTTCAGAAGTTCGCAGCAAAGAGAAACCCAGTATGGATTTACACATACAGAGGCGAAATGATATTCCTTCGCTTCATCGCAAAGTTTCCGAATGCTTTTTTCATCGACATCGGCTTTGAGCAAGGTGTGGTCGATATATTTTGCAATATCCTTGTTGTCGGGCAGAACGCCGAGCGGCGAACTGATTCTTGTTGCACCAGCATCGATTATCGCCTGTGTCCCGCCAGGATTTTGGACTATACATTCCTCACAGCCGAGACATATTCCATCGCATCGCTGAAGGTTGAGTTCCTTCATAACCCGATTGTAGACCTCATTCGCTATTTCATCGCGTTCCATCTTCGACTCCTGATGTAAATTTGCCGAGAAAAATCTCGTTCGTTCGCATTTATTAAAAATAATTTAATACTTTTTTATCTCGATATCAAGTGATAAATCGAGTTGTTTTGCAGAATGTGTAATCGCACCGATAGATATGAATTCCACGCCTGTTTCGGCATACTCGACAACATTTTCGCTTGTGATATTCCCGCTGCATTCGAAAGGTATTTCTGAACCAGATTTTTTCCGAATTTCAATAGCACGCACTACATCGTCGGGATGAAAATTGTCCAGCATAATTCTATCGAGCGGATAGCCGAGTGCGATTTCGAGCTGCTCGAAATTCGTAACCTCGATTTCCACAGGGACATTCGGCTTTTGAGAATCGTATAATTTCCGCAGGGTATTTTCTATTCCGCCTGCTGCGGCGATATGGTTGTCCTTGACGAGTATCATATCGTAAAGTCCGAACCGATGATTTTGACCACCGCCGCATTTTACGGCATATTTTTCGGCTAAGCGAAGTCCAGGTGTCGTTTTTCTCGTGTCGAGAATTTTTGTGCGATAGTTCGCAATTTTTTCGACAATTTCACCAGTGTTAGTTGCAATGCCCGAAAGGTGTCCAAGAAAATTTAATGCCGTTCGTTCGGCGGAAAGAACAGAAACCGCATTACCAGAAATCTCGGCGATAGTATCTCCCTCGAAAACCTTATCCCCATCGGAACGAAGCGGCTTAAAATTCGTGCTATCATCCACGAGTTGAAATGCTACCTGAGCAAAACCGAGACCACATATAATTCCATCTCGTTTGGCGATTATTTTGCCGCTCGCTTCACATCCCGGCGGAAGAACCGAAAGAGAGGTTATATCGCCCTCGCCGATATCGCATTCGAGTTCCCTGCTGACCAACGATTTTATATAGTCCAGTGTAATCATAATTTATTTATTTTTATTTTCTTTGGGTGGTTAGTTTCTGATTCTATAATAGCACCGATTCGCAAATTTCCGTTTTCTTCGACTATAATAAAGGTTTGTGCCACCGTATCTTTGACCGCTCCGTAGTTTATTTCCATCTCCATATTTGCAAAGGCACTGTCTTTTCCGATGGGCGAAATCGTAATGTCGAAAAATTTTGAAATCGAATATGGCGCTAGCTCTACTATGCTTTTGAAAACCATTTTCGACAGCTCGGGTTCGGCACCGGAATATGTGAAACTATCAGAAAGTATGGTATCGAAATAACTCGGATTGCCAGAATTGAACGCGAGCCGATAATTTTCCATAAGATTTTTGACACCATCGAGGTCGATTCCATAGGTCAGCACAACGAATACGAAAAAAACCGAAAATATATACACTTTTTTCATATCGTTCTCCTGTGTTTCTTCAAATTGTGGGAAAAATATTTGTTAGATTTTTCTGTTATTTTTATCCTCATTTTTTCGATACGCTCTCCAACCCGTTATGGTATTTATAGACCACCATAGTGCATAGTGTCCTACGAGTCCTATTCCCAGTAGAAGATTTATCGGTAGAAGATATGGATAATGTTTCTGAAAATATTTGAACATCGACATATGATGCCACCAGAAGGCTTTTGCCCTTCTTTTGGATGATGATGCTCCCCACGAATGGAGTATTCTCGCATTGGGATTGAAAACTACTCGCCAGCCGTTTTTTCGCAATCTTCTGCAGATGTCTATATCTTCGAGATATATGAAAAATCTTTCATCTAAAAGTCCCACCTGTTCGAGAGCTTCCTTTCTGAGAATTAGGAATCCACCAGCGAGAGCAGGGACATCGGTGACATCCTCGGGGACTTGTCGAATCTCCAACATCTTCCAGCGGAATATCGGAATCTTCGATAGCAGGGATGCCCGTGAAAATAGAAGATTCCAATAAGTTGGATATACGAGCGTGGATGGTTGAATTTTGCCGTCTTCGGTTAGTATCAAACCGCCCGCAGCACCCACATCGGGATTGGCATCCATAAAAGAAACCATAACATCGAGGGCATTGCCCATCGCGGCAGCATCGGAATTGAAAAGTAAATAATATCTCGCGTCCACAGTTTTTATACCCTGATTGCATCCATAGGCAAAACCATAATTTTCATTATTTTCTATAAGATATACCCAAGGGAACTTTTTTTTGACCATTTGTGCACTGCCATCTGTGGATGCATTATCCACTACGATTACTACCGATGTTCCCTCGGTGATTGGATTTTCTTTCAGGGAAAGGAGACATCTCCTAAGATGGAAAGCGGTGTTATAGCTCACGACAACGATGGCGAGGTCCACGACCTCCTGATGTTTGACTTGATTTTTGTGATGTTGCGGTAGAACGCTTTTCTGTTCCGAACGACGCTTTCCCATATCAAATCCTCCCAAGAATTGCCTCGATTCTCAAAAGCCATACGATAAAAAACGCCTCATAGACTATCTTACGGTTTATCTTGGATTCGCCCATTTCTCTATCTCTGAAAATGATTGGAAATTCTTTAATCCAGAAACCTTTTCGCCAGACCTTAAATTTCGTTTCGATTTGGAATGAATAGCCATCGGAATGAATACCATCTAAGTCGAGTTCCTTAAAAACTCGCTTTCTGAATGCCTGAAAACCTGCTGTGCTATCGTGAATAGGCAGTCCTGTGACGATTCGAGTGTAAATACTTGCCCATCGGGAGAGTCGCTCTCGACTTTTGGGCCAATTCTCGATACCTCCGCCATCGACCCAGCGAGAACCCACCACGAGGTCATAGCCCTCCTCCGCTGTCGCTATAATCTTTGGAAGATATGCGGGGTCGTGTGAAAAATCGGCATCCATCTCGAATGTAAGGTCGTAATCGTGCTCGAGGGAATATTTGAACCCGCAAACATAAGCTGTTCCCAGCCCGAGCTTGCCCTCGCGGTGTATGACATTTACGCGAGGATTCTCCGAACTTATTCTATCGACAATTTCACCCGTGCCATCGGGAGAACCATCATCTATGATGAGCATATCGATTCTATCGTCTTGTGATAAAACCGCGGGGATAATGCGCTCGATATTATCCTTCTCGTTGTATGTGGGCATCACAACGAGAACAGTTTCGATTGGCGAAGTATCTTTTTCTTTCTTGTGCATTTTAATCGAGAAAATTTTTATTTTAAAAATAAAATTTATCCTAAAATTTATGCAAGAAATAATTATCGATTTAATTAGAAATAAATTGCATATTTTTTTAATTATAATATATTTATCAAAACAACAAAGGAGGTATGATGGGACCTTTAACGATTCTAATTATTATCGTTGTTCTAATCATATTGAGTGCGATACGGATTCTTCGCGAATATGAACGAGGAGTTATATTTCGTCTCGGAAGGATAGTGGGGGCGAAAGGACCGGGGCTGATAATTCTTATACCAATCGTGGATAAGATGGTGAAGGTCAGTTTGAGAACAGTCGTTCTCGATGTTCCACCGCAGGATATTATAACAAAGGATAATGTCTCTGTGCAGGTGAATGCGGTTGTGTATTTCCGTGTTCTCGACCCATCGAAAGCGGTTATAGAGGTTGAGAATTATCTCTATGCGACGAGTCAACTCGCTCAGACAACACTTCGTTCGGTGCTTGGCGAGGTAGAATTGGACGATTTGCTCTCGTCTCGTGAAGAAATCAATCAGAAACTTCAAGAGATAATCGACCGAGAAACAGACCCGTGGGGTATCAAAGTTTCTATGGTGGAGATAAAGCATGTGGACCTTCCCGAGGAGATGAAACGAGCGATGGCGGCACAAGCCGAGGCTGAACGAGAGCGAAGAGCGAAAATTATCGCAGCACAAGGTGAATTCCAAGCCGCACAGAAACTTACCGAAGCCGCCCAAATTATGGAGACATCGCCGATTACAATCCAACTCAGATACTTGCAGACATTGAATATTATCGCCGCAGAAAATAATTCGACGACTGTGTTTCCTGTTCCATTGGAATTTTTCAAACCGTTCGCAAAATATCTTTCCAAGCAGGAGAATGATTGAGTTCTTTTAACTTCGGCGATTTTAATTGCATCCCATCTCGTCGCGTCGAGATGGGTTTTTATTTTAAATTTCGATTTTATTTCTATATTGATTTGTCTATGGTGAAAATATTTGTCAACCACACATCGAAAAAGTATGTCTATTATAGTGGAAAAGGAAAATTGGAGACCCGATTTGGAATCTGAAATTATTCAGAAGGCAAAAAATGGTGATACGGAGGCATTTGAAATGTTGATGGCAGCACATCAGACGCAGATTTTTCAACTGGCATACAGGATGCTCGACAATCGCGACGATGCCTTAGATGTTGTTCAGGAAACATTCTATCGTGTTTGGCGTTCTTTAAAAAATTTTCGTGGAGATTCGAGTTTTAGGCTGTGGGCTGAAACAATCGCTACGAGGATTTGCATCTCGAAATATCGGAAAAGAAAATTGCTGGTGGAAATCGAAGATATAATCGGTATAGGTTCGGAACAGAAGTGGGATGATGAAATCGATTCGGACAAGCATAAAAAAATTATAGCCACTGCGATGAAGGAACTTACACCACGAGAGCGAATGGCGTTCGTATTGAGAATGCAAGAGAAAAATTCAACAAGCGAAGTAGCGAAGATTATGAAAGTATCCGAAGGCACGGTCAAAACTCTTCTCCACAGAGCAAAGCAAAAGATGAAAAAATTTTTGATGAGAAAATTTCCTGATGAATTCGGAGGAATAGAAAATGAATGAATTTGATGAAAAGAAATTCGCACAGATGTGGGAGACCACAGAGCCTGTTTTAACATCGAGGGAAATCGAAAAAATCCGTAGCGGCGTATGGAGCAGAGTCCGAAAACATCGTAGAGCAGTTAAATTCCGTGCAATGTTTGCTACTGCTGCTGTTATAATCTTAGCGGTTCTAATCGCGGTGAATCCATTTTCGAGCAGAAACGATATAGACCGGAGTGATTTCTTCATCGCATCGAAATATGACTACTGGCAATCGTTAGAAAAAATTCCCGAAGACGAATTAATATACTCGTTGTTAGAAACAGATATAGATTCAATCGATAATGCGTTAATTTACCAAAGCGATGTCGAGACGGCTATGTCCTTGCTTTCTGATGATGAGCAGGAAGAGTTGCTGGTGGCACTCGCCGAAGAAATGTAATTTTTTAAATGAGGGGGTTTAATAAAAATGAAGAATAGAATAAAAATAATAGGGAAAATTTTAATAGCGGTATTGGTGTTTTTTATTCCTGTAATTATTTCTGCGCAAGATATGATGTTTCCCTATGGAGCATCGCCAAAAGTAATGGAGCGAATCGAGACACTGAAAATGTGGAAATTGACCGAAGTTCTCGAATTGAGCGATGAACAAGCAGCGAAACTTTTCCCCGCTATGACAAGTTTCCGTAAAACTCAGGATTCACTCAGACAGGAAATGGCAAAATATATCGACCAGTTGAGAGATGCCATCCACAATAATGCGGATTCTTCCGAGATATCGGATATAATCTCCGAAATCACAGATGTTCGGAATGCTCAGTTGCGAAACGAGTCAGATTTCTACGGCAAACTCAAAGAGATTTTAACAATCGAACAGCAGGGGAAATATTTTCTATTCGAGGTGGATTTCCACAGAAAGATGATGGATTTGATACGCGATTTTCACAAGGGTGAAATGAGACATAAAAGAGGCAATTCTTGGAAGTAAAAACGAACTCAAAAAAGGAGGAAAAAATGAAACGGACAATCTTTGCAGTGAGCGGCACGCTTCTTCTTGTGTTGCTCGTCGGTATCGGTCTGCTTTTCGCTCAGGAGGGACCGTTCCCTGGACCGAGAAAAATGGTGGGTATGCGAGGTGGTCCAGGAAGTTTGTTTAACAGAGTCGATAGGTTCGCCGATGAAATCGGATTGACCGATGAACAAGTAGAGAAGATAAAGGACATTCGCAACAAGAATGCGAAGGAAATCATCGACCTGAACGCAGAGAAGAAAAAAGCAGAAATCGATTTGAGGAAATTGATGGAAGACCCTGATGCGAAAAGTTCCGCTATCGAGAAATTGGCGAAGAAGGTGATGGAGCAGGAGAATGCAATCAGGACCGCTCAATTGGATGCGATGCTCGAAATCCGCGACATTCTGACGCCCGAGCAGCGTGCAAAGTTGAAAGAGGCAATTCAATCTCGTCGTCAGGAGATGCGGGAAAAGAGGGAACAAAATCGCTTGGAAAAGAAAGAAGGCAGGATGAGAGGTCACAGAAAGCACGAGGCTCGCTAATGGGATGAATGACTCCCCCTACGCATTCGCCCAAAGCCCTCCGAAATGGAGGGCTTTTTTATCTACTACATATTTTCATAGAGATTATTTGTCGTTCATTCCGACAATGGTAAAAGTGACCCTGCGGTTTTTAGCGCGTCCTTCATCAGTGCTATTGTCCGCGATGGGCTTTGTTTCGCCGAAGCCGAGTGCTTTTATGCGAGATGGCTCTATACCTTTGTCGATGAGCCATTGTTTAACCGCCTCGGCGCGTTCGAGCGAAAGTTTCTTATTATACTGTGCAGTGCCGACAGAATCCGTATGTCCTGCTATTTCAACTTTTATATTGGGATTTTCTTTCATCACCTGATACAGACGGTTCAGTTCGCCGATACTCTCTGGAAGCAAATCCGCCTTGTCGAATTCGAAAAAGATGTTGTGCAAAACGATTTGTGAACCAATCTCGACTGGTTTGAGAACAATATCCTCGTTGATAACCGAGGATGTATCGATATTCGTCAGGTCTATATTGTCCGAGTGGAATAGATAGCCCTTTTGGTGAATACTATATCCATATTTTTCGCCAGCAGGCAGAACGATGGAATAATTGCCCGTCTTGGGGTTGCTCGAGGCTATACCGAGATTTTCACCATCGGAGAGACGCTCGTAGCTGATGTTCGCACCGACAGGTTTCCCACGAGTATCCACCACTTTTCCCGAAACTGTAACCACAGGTTTAGGTTTGACCTCCTGAGGCAATTGCGCTCTGAAAATATCCGTTCCACCTATTGCATCGAAACCGGAGGATACGAAATAAATCCATTTACCATCGGCGGTGACAGTATAATAAGCATCCCAGCCGACTGTATTGAATTCTTTACCGAGATTTTCAGGAATTTGCCAGTTCGTCCAGCTGTCATCTTTTCTTCTCGCGACGAACATATCTGCATTTCCGAGCGAAGGGTGTCCATCAGAAGAAAAATATAAAGTAACACCATCGGGAGCGAGATAAGGTGTGCCATCCGTGCCTTTCGTATTTATTGTAGGTCCAAGGTTTTTCGGCTCAGTAAAAGTGCCGTCATCTTTGCGGAAACATACATATAAATCGAGGTCGCCCTTGCTATCGTCGCGTTCGAGTGCCAGAATGAGTGTTTTGCCATCGGCGGCAAGGCAGGCACTCGTGTATTTGTTCCGATTGTAAAAATTGTCGATTTGCACAGGCTCCGGATAAGACCATCTATCACCGAGATTGTGCGATATAGAATAACCGACCTCTTTCATTCCATCAGGATTGTATTTCCCATTGAGTAGAACAGTGTTGCCATCGGGGAGGACAGAGAGAATTCCATCGGAGAATTCCGTATTCAACGGTGAACCGATAGATTTTCGTCGACTCCACTGCCCATTTTCTTCGAGGATAGAGTAGTATATATCCTGATTTTTACCGTTATCTACGATGAAATACAAGGTTTTACCATCGGGAGAAATTACTGGCATAATCTCGCCATATTTGGAATTTACACTTTTTGGAAGATGTTCGAGATGAATTTTCCGTTCCGGTGCTTCGACGATGTTTTTCAATGCACGCCATTTCGTATTTTCAGAAGTATCGTTCTTTTCTAACCAATCGTAGACACTGGCGGCTTTTCCCCATTTCTTCTCTCCGCAGTAGCAGGTGGCTAAAAGTGGCAGAATATTCAATGAATCGGAGTGATTAGCTTTCGGACGAGATAACGCATCCTCTATTATAGATGCCGCCCGAGAATATTTACCTTCATCTATAAGTTTGAGTATATTTTCTGCGATGCGGGTTCTCGATTTTCTGAGATCGCGTTTAGGTTTTCTCCAACCTTGGGGATTTCTTCTCGGATTTCTCGGCTGTGCCGAGACAACCGTTGCGATTATTATGCAAAGAAAAAGGTAAATAAATTTTTTGGTTCTCATTTTCCCCCCGTTTTTATTATTTGCTTTTCAAAAGCGATATTGCAGCGACATTTACTATATCATCGACAGAGCAGCCTCTCGAAAGGTCGTTGTATGGTTTTGCAAGCCCTTGAATAATCGGTCCGATTGCCTCCGCCCCCGCCATTCTTTGCACGAGTTTATACCCGATATTCCCTGCATCGAGGTCTGGAAATACGAGGACATTCGCGTTCCCTGCGATAGGTGAGTCGGGTGCTTTTTTCTCAGCCACTTTCGGGATAATAGCAGCATCTGCTTGCAGTTCGCCATCGACTGCGATTTCAGGTGCCTGTTTTTTGACTATTTCAGTGGCTTCGATGACTTTATCGACATCGGAATGTTTTGCACTGCCCTTGGTCGAGAACGAAAGCATAGCGACCTTAGGTTCGATTCCCAACAGTTGCTTCGCTGTCTGCGCCGATGCGATAGCAATCGATGCGAGCTGCTCTGGGTTCGGTTGTGGTATCACAGCACAATCGGCGAATACGAAAACTTTCTCTTTTTCACCCATAAACTCTGGTAGCACCATAAGGAAACAACTCGATACGACAGAAACACCTTTTGCTGTTCCAATGCAATGTATTGCAGCGCGAAGAACATTGCCAGTAGTATTTTTTGCTCCAGCGACGGCGGAGTTTGCAAATCCTTCACGAACGAGCATCGCTCCCCAATAGAGAGGGTTTTTCATCGCTTCCTTCGCCTGATAAAGTGTAACTCCCTTGTGTTTGCGTAGTTCCCAAAATTTCATAGCGAAATCGTCGCGACGGTCATCTGTTTCGGGGTCGGAAATTTCCGCAGAAGAGATATCCGCTCCCTCGGATTTAGCGAGTTCGTTCACCTTATCCCTGTTTCCGACTATGATGACTTTTGCGAGTCCTTTTTTGGCGATAATTTCTGCGGCGTGCATCATTCTCGGTTCATCTCCCTCGGGAAGAACCACAGTGCCACCGAGCGATTTGGCTTTTGCTTGAATATCATCCAACAA
>CAYRNI010000072.1:0-11205 GCA_964425665.1 uncultured bacterium | reverse complement strand
AATCTACTTTATAATGACGAATTTACCTGTTTGTGTTTCGCCTGTTTCCTCATCCTCGACGCTGAAAATATAAATCCCGCTGACTATCGCCTGGTCGTTTCTCGAAATAAGATTCCAATCTTCTGCACCGACCATCTCGCCAGGTTGGGATTCATCATGTTCTAATTCCTTGACGAGGTCGCCATCGAGTGTAAATATTCTTATCTTACATTTCTCAGGTAGATTATAGAATCTGATTTTCCTCGAGTATTCTGTCCAAGTGCCCGTAAAGGAACGCTCCCAATACGATTTATAATCTCTATCCACTCGATAAGGATTTGGAACAACTCTTACTTCCTTATCCGTCGGAGGAGTTCCACTGGGAACTACCCATTTAGCATTTACAGTTTTGTTGGATTCTAACGATTCCAAATCTTTGCTCGGCTGCCCATAGTCGAAAGCGGTAACAACTATCCATTTATCGTCGCCAGGGAGAAGATTATCTATTTCATAGTAATACCAGGTCTCTCCCTCGTAGGTAGTGTCGCGTGGCATACCGAGATTGGAACTGAACGGTTCGGGAATCAATGTGGTATCGTAAGGGTCCCCTTCGAGAGGATTGAATATAGCGGTGTATGGGTCGGGTGTCGAAGCAAGAGTATCCGA
The DNA here is from genome assembly GCA_964425665.1 of uncultured bacterium. GTDB lineage: Bacteria > UBP14 > UBA6098 > B30-G16 > B30-G16 > JAGGZE01. Next base: position 10,560 of record CAYRNI010000072.1, on the reverse strand, counting down.
ATATTTTATATCGAAATGAGACACTGTATCTCCTGCCCCGCTAATAGAGTCCAAAATCTCTGTTATTGATTTTATGCGAAGATAATCCACTTTATCATATTGAGCCAATGGAACATAGTAGTTATCGATATTTTCCTCAGCGATATAAACCCGATAGCCCTCGAAATCGTGAAGGTGAGTGATTCCATCTTCTACATCCTCCACACCAGTGCCTTTCCATAGCACAGTGACCTTATTTTGTCCTCTAACGATAATAAATTCCGGTGCGGGTGGAGGTTCTGGACCGTGATAGTCGTTATCGAAAATTTGCTGTGCCCAATATGCCGTATATGCGAGTTTATCGAAATTAAAATTCGGTGACCAAGCACTGCCTGTATTATTCGGGTCCTGATGGAAATTCTCGCCGACCATAAATGCGATAGTGATATGGGGAAGTGAATCGTCGGGAAGATTCGGCCGCACATCGATAGGTCCAAATGAAAGCAAGAATCTCGTATCGTAACCATCCGCAAGATTTTGAGCTGTCGTTAAATTGGGTGGCTGTAACCAGGTGGAACTACTGAACGAATCTGCTGTCGCGGTCTGGTCATAGTCGAATTCGTTATTAGACATAACTTTGTATTTGCTAATATCTCCTTCGGGAGTGCCATCGAAACCGAGATTGTTATCACTTTTCATAGGACCCCAGTCGTAGGTCTCATCGGTATTTGAAATCCACCAATTGAATGCAAATTTGAGTGAGTCCGTCGGTCCTCGCAGAAGTTTCACTGCCATAGCCCCTGTCGGGCTTTTCTCTGTGAACATCCCATCCTCGGGGTCACCATCGTTATCGGCGAGCCAAGCGAGGTTCACAGCAGTCGTTTCATTTTCCTCATCCACATAATTTTTAATAAATCCTGTTATATCGTCCTGAGCGTAATCGGGTGTTTCCACATGACCAACATCGCCATCGATGTAAAGACCGATATACATATCGCGAATCGTCCTATCATCATCTCGTATATTTTCGAATGTATAGTCGATGAAAACAAAATTTTTAGCGTAATTATAACTCCAAGCATAACTTTCCTGATGAATAGCTATCCCAATCGGGCGATGGTCGGGTGGAGCGTAGGCGGTATTAACCACAGTATCCGATAAGTCCCCCACATAATCATCTTCCGAGACCGCTTCGCTATCGCCATCGAGTGCCGAACGATGAATCAATGTATCGTCGTCGTTATAGCTCGGGAGAAGTTCATTTACTCCCGATAACCAACCATCTTCACCGACAGAAACGAGGGTATCGCCTGCAACGACAGCACCAATCCATAATGCTCCCTGAAATAGATACTCGATACCGGAACATCCTGGGTATTCCGCAGATGGCCTACAATTACCTGCATCTCGTCCACAAATCTCCTCGTCAGAAACTATACAGTAGTTCGGGTCGTCATCACCGCGTTGTGAACCGAAAAATCCCCAGTTGGTAACTGTCAAATAGAGTTTACCAATCTGGTGAGTTTTTTCACTCGTAACCGGACCAGTCGCGGTGGTTCTGTTGAAACCGTAAGCCTCGTTTTGGCGAGGGCTATTAAATAGGTCTTTCCCCCACACTGAGAATGCGACAAGCAGAATCAATGTGCCCAAAAGTATTTTTTTCATAGTATCACCTCGTAATTATGATTACCAAGTCATTTCTATACCGAATCTTATATCTGTGGGCGGTCCCCAATGTTCGGGGTTTTTAGCGTAATCGTCGCCCATCAGCTCGTAAGAACCATCGGGATTATAAATTATCCAACTTTTATCGGGTTCGCCAGTATCGGAATATACCGACAAAACATTCCTGTAGTTCGTCAGGTTGGAAACCTGTAAATAAGCCGAATAAGTCAACTTTCCGATTTTGAAATCCTTATTCATTTTCAAATCTATGTTAAACTGGTTCGGCATTCTGAGTGCATTTGTTCGCTCCCATGCCTTTTCGCCTGGTTTTATTTCGTAGTGAGGGTTGTATTTCGACGGAGTGTAAGGGAAACCGCTGCCCCAAGTGGTTACTATATTTACCCCCCATTTATCCGGAAGTTTAAAACCGAATAATTCAGGATGTTCATCTTTCTTGACACGAAAATCGAGGATTAAATTCAAAAGATGCCTCTGGTCCCAATCGAGTGGGAGGTCGCGAAGAGGAATAGCAGTTTGGTCGAACTGGGCATCATAACCACTTCTGTCGGATGAACTTTTACCGAAAGCGAAGGAATACGAGTAGTTCGCACTGAACGACCAGTAGTTAGATAAACTCTTGTCCAATCTAAGTTCCACGCCTCTCGAACGAGCATAATCGTGATTGACATATACATCTTGCTCGATTGGTCCTATTCGAGCATGAGATGTGTTCAGCAAGTCATAGATGTCCTTATAATAACCAGAAAATTGGACTGTCCAATCGTCCAGGAAAGCATACGCTACACCGAGTTCGTATGCGACAGTTTTTTCATACGAAAGATTCGGATTACCGAGTAATCTTCCAGCTCGGGAACCTTGAGTCGGTGTTTGATAGAAATCGTCGAATCCGGGAAGTTGATAAAAATGCCCATAACTGAAAAATAGTTTCGACTTATCAGTTATAGGATAACTCATCCCGAGGCGAGGCGAGACCTTTATATCGGTTCTTTTGACCTTATTCATATCCCACCAATCGGCGAGAACGAGAGCGAGCTCTTCTTCGACACTATCTTCGAGAACTTCATTAGCCTGAATGAAAGCATCGAGCCTAAGTCCAACATTCGCTATGAGACCGCCATATTCCATTTTATCCTGAATGTATGTTGCGAATGTTTTAGGTGTCCTCGTATAGAACGAGCGGAAAATACCGTGCTCGGGCCAGGGCATATCATCTGGAACGCCATCGTAAAGATATTCCGGATATTGAATCTCATTCATATTTATTCTTACCCACTGAAATTCTAATCCTGTTTTAACGAGATTGTGCTTGTCCACCTGACTCGTCAAATCGCCTTTCGCGAGCGCTATATCCACAGACCGCTTGTGCCAAACCGCCCATCTATCGAATCCACGATATTGAAAACCCGAATAATCGTCGAATTTTCCGTTCCCATTGCGGTCGAGATATGTCTCCCAATCGTCGTGAATGTAATTGGGCGAATCGTAATATCCATTGTGATTGAGGTCCAAAAATGGCTCACCTAATTCGCCAGCATCGTATTTACCATTCCCGTTAGCATCGTAATAGTTGCATATACCATCGCGAACCGTCAACTGACCATCGCCGTTTATGTCGGTATACTCTCCCCAATCGGGCTCACCATTGCCATTTTCATCTATCCAAGTGTATTCTTCCAAAAGAGTGGTATCGGGAGTATAGTAATAACTTCCATAAAGATATTCCCCATTATCTTTAACACCATTCCCATTTATATCAACCCACAAAGTTTCCATAACGAAAGTTATCCCTGATGTGCCATCGAGAAGAGATTGATAACTCATACCATATGGATAGCCATCGAGGAAAGGCTCACCATCCATATAAGGTTCGCCGATGTTCATCGAGAACCAACTGGGATAAGGTGTATTGAAGTTTGTCATACGAGGTTCGAAAACACCATTGTTATTCCAATCCATCCAAGGTTCTTCTCCGATTTGCGGAGGAAGAGTATCTGCGTAAATCGTATCTAAATCTATTATCGAATCGTGAAGAGCAGGATTGTTCCAAATGGTATCGATTCGCTCGATATTCGGTTCCCAATACTCTCCATAGTCCCACATACCATTTCCATTAAAATCGACCCACTGGTTTCTCACCTGCGGAATGCCATCGCCGTTGACATCGACCCAATCGTCGAGTGTTTTTACAACGGACGAATCTATCCCGAAATCGCCGGGTGTCCAATCGCCTGGCGTGAGTGTGCGTTTGTTGTGAAAATAGCCGAACCTCAATTCATAAAATGTATTGATGCTGAGATTGTGCGTGATGCTAAGAGAAGTTTGATAAACCGACTGATTGCTTTTATATGCAAAAGCTGGGCAGTAAAGGAAATACCAATCGAACGAGCGCCACTTCGACCAGTTGCCATCAAATGAAAGCACATACTTAAAGGATGGAGTTAATCTTTGCTTGAGTTTCAGCGTCATTTGATATTGATTAACCCGTCTTTCGGGGAAGAAACCATACCAACCGTAATCTATTTTATAAGGGCTATATATATCATCCTGCGTAGCGATTGGAGCACCGCCTTTATCATAATCGAGGTCGAAAACCTTATTATACGGAAGTCTCGTATCCGAATTTTCCCCAGTTATCGAGAAGAAATACGATATTCTCTTATCTCGAGGCATTTTCAAACCGACAATCGGCAGCAAGAAAGTAGATATCGGCTCTGGACCAGAGAAAGAAAAGTCCAATTTATCAGCATTCGTAGTGAACTTATTGAGAGGTTTTATCCTGAAGTTCGTAGTAGAATAATTGAGCGAACCCGAGAATTTATTAGGGTCACCCTCCTTAGTAACAATCGAGACGACAGCCGACAAAGCACCGCCGTATTCGGCATTGAAAGCCCCTGTCTGAACTTGAATCTCCTGAACCGAACTCGTGGAGACATCGAGCGCTTTATAACCATAAGTGGGGTCGTTCGCGGGGATACCATTCACATAATATGCCACTTCTCGCTCACGGCCACCGCGGAAGTGAAGTTCCCCACCTCTGCTAACAACGCTGACATTCGTGGATAGAATATCGTTGACACTCTGCACGGGCATATTCTCTATTTGTTCCGAACCGATATTTTCACCACTGCTGGTCTTATCGAATTTTATTTTCTCCTCTTCCGCATACACAGTATCGGCTTTCGCACGAATAGCCTTAGAGGTGAGTTTGAAATTGACCTTAGTTGTTTTATCGGAATGCACAACGACATTTTTCACAGTGGAAGCAGAATAGCCCAATGATGACGCTTCTAAGTCGTAGATGCCAGGACCTACATCGAGAAAAATATAAACGCCATCTAAGTCGGTCGCTGTTCCCGTGATTACTTCACCAGTAGCGGGATTTATAAGATAGACATCAGCAGCCATAATAGGTTCACCGGTTTGTGAATCGACCACAGTTCCGGTGATTTTTCCAGTAGTTCCAGCCCAAAGAACACTAAAAATCAATAGCAAAGCGATAACCGTAATCGCTCGCGATAGAAACTTTCCTAACATATTTTACCCCCTACGCAAATTTTCGTTTATTTTTCAAAAATATTTTACTTCGTTTCAATGTCAAGTGCTTTTGCCTAAAAAAATTTTTAATATTTATATTTATTTTGAATTTTGTTGTTATTCATATATTTAATATGATTTATAATAAAACCCAAAACAAATTTTGATATGAGATTTTCAGAAGATATTACAAATTCTGCTATTGGTTTGCTATTGGTCAATGGTCTCGGTGCTGTCAGGCTGAGAAATTTATTGGTCGAGTTCGGTTCACCAGAAAAAATTATCGCCGCCGATAGAGAAATTTTGGAGCAATCTCTCGGCGATAAACTGACCGAAAAAATTATCCACTGCGTAGAAAATCCTCAAATACCGAAGATAATAGATAAATTAAAAGAACTCGGTGCGGACATTTTAATCTATGGTTTGGATGGTTATCCCGAGCGATTGAAAGATATTTACGCTCCGCCGCCCGTATTATTTGTTCTCGGCGAGATAAAAAAATCTGACGAGCGTGCCATCGCGATGGTAGGCACCAGAAGACCCTCACATAATGGAGTTAAAATGGCACAAGATATCGCGGATGGACTGGCTCGCTCGGGCATCACAATCATCAGTGGGCTTGCATTAGGAATAGATGGAATATCGCATCGTGCGGCACTAAAAGCGGGTGGAAGAACTATCGCTGTTCTCGGCAGTGGATTGGATATAATCTATCCCGCTGACCACAGGAAACTCGCCGAGAAGATAATAGAAAATGGTGCGGTAATCAGCGAATTTATCCCGGGCACTCGTCCAGAGGCATACAATTTCCCTCGGAGAAATCGAATAATCAGCGGACTCGCACTCGGGGTAGTCATAGTCGAGGCGGGTAAGAAAAGTGGTGCACTGATAACTGCGACTCACGCTCTCGAACAAGGACGCGAGGTTTTCGCCGTCCCAGGTTCGCCTCTGAACCCCGTCAGTGCTGGCACTAACAAACTAATCAAGGAAGGTGCAAAAGCGATAACATCTTTTCAGGATATTTTGGATGCACTCGATATTCCCTCCATAACGCCATCGCAGGTAAAAATAGCCGAAGAAAAGGTCGAAAAACTGAAAGGTGCAGCAAAAATTTTGTTCGATAAGTTAAGCAATGAACCAGTTCATATCGACGATTTAGCGAGAACCTGCAAGATGGATATATCCTATGCACTATCCACACTGTTCTCCCTCGAAATCGAAGGGCTAGTGAAACAACTTCCAGGAAAAAGATTTATAAGAAATATATAACCGAACGAAAAATTATCTATTCGAATTTATCCAATCGACGATATCCGAAATCACTTTTTCATCCATATTTTTCGCCTGCATATATTCCGATGGTGTCGCCATTCCCTCGCCAGTGGCAAAAAGATGGTTCAGTTTCGGATAATATCTAAATTGGACATCATCTCTATTACCGAGTGCGGATTTCCAGTTTGCAAAATCCTCCATCGTGGATTGATAATCTCTTCCGCCTTGAAGAATCAACATCGGTTTATCTATGGATTTTGCCATCTCCGGTGGATTATATCCTCGAAGGTCGAGCCAGTATTTTGCACACACTCCGTATGGAAGGCTATCCGATGGCGTTTCGAGGGATAGGTTTTTGCTCTTCACCATAGCGACTTTCCTTTTCATATCTGCGAGAACAGTTTTTTCCGTATCGGAAAGTTCGCCATCGAGAAAAAATATGTAATTGTATTGGTCTAAAATCACATCTTCGAGTGGTCGAGTGCCCCCAGCCATAACGATGAAACCATCGATACTCGTATCCGCCCTCGCTATTCGTGGAATCAAATATCCCCCGAGACTGTGACCGAGAACAAATATTTTATCTATTTTCTTTTCACCACGCAGAAATTTCACGGCGGCGAGCACATCGTCGATTGTTTCGGTCTTAACTGTTATATCGTCTGATATTTTTGCCATCTGCTGCTTGTATTCGTATGTTCGTTTGTTATATCTCAGAACCGCGATACCTTTGGATGCCAGCCCGCAGGCGAGGTCGAGAAACGGTTTATTCGGACCGATTGTCTCATCCATATCCACAGGACCCGAGCCGTGAACCAAAATAACCGCAGGGAATTTGCCATCGCCTTTGGGAACTGTGAGCTTTCCGTGTAGTTTCCATTTTCCCTCGCCGATTGTAACATCTCGCTCGGTGAATTTCGATGAATCGCAATAATCGGGTCTTTGATATTTTGCACTCGATTGCGTCGGAACAAAAAATAGCCCCGCTATTTGACCAGCAGAATTGAAAACAACCTTCATATCGAATGTATTGTTCTCGAATCGGCAGGTGACGAAAACTATATCGTATCCCGATTTTTTCTCTGTGCGAGTGCCGACAATATCTAAAAAGTCGCCGAACTTTTTTGTCATCGATTTCCACATCTCCTGCAATTTATCCGGTGGCAGCGCCGCTGTCATACTGCCATCGAAATTCTCTGCGGCACTTTTGAAATCGCCATCGTCGAGCAATTTTACAAATTTCTTCGCCTGCGAAATATTCTTTTCCATATTGCCAGTGCTGTTGGCAAAAGAAATCGTTATTAGAAGCATAGAAAAAAAGATGACACCGCAAATGGACTTAATCATATTGTAGTTCTCCTATTTATTAAAATGGGGAAAAGGGAAACCTCGTTCCCCTTCTCCCCGAACAATCGGCGTCTCTGAAATTCTACTTAACAACGCCGTATTTTTTGCCGATTTTCTCGAATGCGGAAAGTGCTTTATCGAGATGTTCTTTTGTGTGGGCAGCAGAAATCTGAACACGGATTCTCGCTTGCCCTTTGGGAACAACGGGATATGAAAAGCCGATTACATAAATTCCTTCATCGAGTAAGTCGTTTGCAAAATCGTTCGCCAACTTGCCCTCGTATAGCATAATCGGTATAATCGGATGAACACCGGGTTTTACATCGAGACCGATTTGTCCTATTCCCTTGCGGAAATATTTAGTATTTTCCTCGAGTCTATCGCGAAGTTCTGTTGTTTCCGATAGCATATCCAGAACGGCAATCGATGCTCCGGCAACAACGGGCGCAAGCGTATTCGAGAAAAGATACGGACGAGAGCGCTGACGAAGCATATCGATAATCTCCTGAGGACCCGCGGCGAAACCGCCTGATGCTCCGCCCAGTGCTTTCCCGAGCGTCGATGTAATCAAATCTACCTTGACGCCGTGATACTCGAATGTCCCTCGTCCAGTCTTGCCGATAAACCCTGTCGCGTGAGAATCGTCCACCATAACCAGTGTATCGTATTTTTCTCCCAGAGGAACTATCTCATCGAGTTTAGCAATATCGCCATCCATCGAAAAAACGCCATCGGTCACTATAATTCGGAACTTTTTGGATTGAGCCTCTTTTAATTTTTCCTCCAAACTCTCCATATCGTTGTGTTTGTAAATCAATCGCATCGCCTTTTTCGACAGGCGAATACCATCGATGATGCTGGCGTGGTTGAGTTCGTCGGTGATAATGGCGGAGTCGTCGTTATTGTAGAACGGTTCGAAAAGTCCGCCGTTTGCATCGAAACAGGCGGCATACAATATCGCATCGTCCATACCGAGAAATTTCGCGAGTTTCCGCTCCAACTCCCTGTGGATATCGAGCGTCCCGCAGATGAAACGAACCGACGACATACCATAGGAATATTTGTCGAGAACTTTTTTGCCCGCTTCCTTGATTTTCGGATGGTTCGCGAGACCGAGATAGTTATTCGCGCAGAAATTTAAAACTTTTTTCCCGCCCTCAATCTCGATTTCAGCACCTTGCGGGGAGACGATTATCCGCTCCGACTTCCAAAGTCCCGCATCTTTGATGTTTTGCAACTCGTTGGTGAGCCAGTCCTTGAGAACTTTCGAGTAAGCCATCAATTCCTCCTTGTGTTGGTTAAATCTTCGATAATAGTTATCGCCGAGGCGTGTTTTCGCGTGTGCGAAATTGAAATATGAATTTTAACCTCGCCGAGGTTTTGCAATATTTTTCGAGCGTTCCCATAAATTTTCACATAGGGTTGTCCCGATTTCTCCGAAATAATTTCGATATCTTTCCAGCGAATATTTTTACTGAGCCCCGTTCCGAGCGCTTTCGATACAGATTCCTTACCAGCGAACCTTCCAGAATAATGAACCGATGAATTATGCTTGGAACTGCAATACTTCCGTTCATCTTCTGTAAAAATCCTGTGGAGAAAATGTTTGCCATATAGATGAATCAAACGCTCTATTCTCGAAACCTCGATTATATCTATTCCGATACCGATAATCATTTTTTAAAAAAAATCGATTTTTATAAAAAATCAAACATTTTTCAAAAAATTTTTTGGAAATTTCTCTATTATCTTTCCATCTTTGAAATTTTTGCGGATGGAAAATAATATTTCAATATTTGCGACATCGACAGTCCTTTTTCCGCAATGAATTTCGCACCGTTCTGGCATAGACCGACACGATGTCCGAAGCCGATACCAGAAAATTCTATGGAATCTCCATCAAATTTTATCGTAAATGTGGGACTTTTGAGTGTTCCCCAGCCGAGTGTTTGAACCAAAGTATCCCAGAGTGCGAACCTCGTAATGGTGATACCGACATATACCGCAGAATCGCCGAGAAATTGCCATCGATAAGGAGGAATAGGCAGAATACCATCCAACTTTTCGATGGATGTTCGATATGTCCAATGCAGAGGCTCGCAGAATGTATCCGAAACTCCTTTCGACCATTCGCATTTATTTCCCCAGATGGATGTCGCATCGAGCGTCTGCCCTCCGCAATTTGCGGTTATAGTCGCTGGAATTATTTTGTTATTGTATGTAAGAACTATATCTTCGGTGGATTTTTCGGCATCGATAAATCTCTGCGGTATAAATTGTGGCTCGGGAATCAGCGCGCAGTGAGTTCTATCGCAGACATCGCAATTTTTGTGGTGAGGTCCTGCCAGTGCAAAGCTTCTCAGAACGATAGCTCCTGCACGCAGCGCCTCCAATGGTGTATCCGATGGAAATTCTCCGAGTAATGTTAATATTATCCATTTTTCGAGAGGGATTTTCGCATATATCTGTTCGCCGACTATACCGAATACTTTCCCGAACATCATCCTTTCGGTTTTGCCGTCGCTGATGGAAAATCTATCGGATGAATATGCCAAAAATTTTTGCCCGATTGTGAGAGTTATAGAGCCGTCAGGATAAATTATCTTTCCGTTTACATACAGGGAATCATCGATTGGTGCGATTTCGATTTTTTGCGGAAAACGATTCCAGAAGAGACAGACTTTTAATGAATCATCGCTACGAGCGGGCTCCGATACCAAACCGATAAAAAACAATACCGCC